>CBDURG010000096.1:0-7094 GCA_965369805.1 uncultured bacterium | reverse complement strand
CCTTTTCATCCAATGAAGATATAAGTGATTGCCTATCTTCCGCCCGGGCCAAATCTTTAATCATCAAAATCGGGTTAAGCCCTTTTTCTTTCGCCAAATCCAATACTTCCATCAACCCGGGCCTGTCAATATCAACCAGGCAAAGGCGGCACCCTTCTTCTGCCAGGAAATTAGTAAGTGCACGCCCTATCCCGTGAGCAGCTCCGGTAACCAAAACATTTTTACCTTTTAAAATTGTCTTCATATAATTATCATGTATTAATTAACCATTTTCGAAAACATATTTCAGATAACACATTTATAAAGTTTGAAAATATCCTTTTTTTAACTGGAAAAACCTTATAAATACTGATCATCCTTTTGATGTCAAAATAAAACTTATACAAGGCATATCTTTTAAGTTTTAATAAAACGTGATCGCTTACCGCGCTCACATTAACACTGATATCTCTGCAGCTTTCGAAATGAGATGCTTCAAATTTCCCTTTAACATACTCAGTATGCATCTGTGTCCCCGGAAAAGGAATGGTCAAATGGAATGTCGCTGTATGAAGCTTTGTAGAAGCCGCGTATTTAATTGTATCCAACATTTCCTCTTTAGTTTCTCCGGGAAGCCCTAACTGAAAAAACCCGCTGACAAAAAACCCCATTTTAACCGCCTGATCAATAATCTCACGCATTCGGCAAAGGTCCACAACCTTTTTTAACACTTTTTGAACCCTTTCATTGCCGCTTTCTATTCCAAATGCCAATCGATAAACCCCGGCCTTTTTAAACAACTCCAGTAATTCGTCATCTATCGTTTCATATTTAATCCCATTGGGAAAAGATATCTTTAAATCAAGTCCCTCATCGATAATTTTACTCATAATTTCCTTGGCACGTTCTTTATCAAAATTAAATATATCATCAATAATCTCAAGCTCGGCCATATTGTATGTGCGCTTGAGCCAAATGATTTCGTCTACCACATTCTCAGAACTCCGTGGACGAAACCTCTTCCCGAAAAGATTATGACAGTAAATACATTTGAACGGACACCCCCTGGAGGTCATTATAGGTAAATTGCGCTTGGAAATATACACAGGTGATTGTGAGTTTCTTTTGGAACTGTTAAAATAATCTTCAACCTTAATTAAATGATAGGCAGGACGTGGAAGCGTGTCTATGTCTTCAATCATCCCGCGCTTATTATTGAGAATAATACTATCCTCCCCCCCTCGATAAACAAGGCCATCAACTAAGGACAGGCTGCTATCCTCACGAAGTGCCTTGAGAAGAGAAAAAAACGTTTCTTCACCTTCCCCTATCACTCCAAAGTCAATAGCCCGTTCCTTTAATAGTTCTAAATGGTTAGAGGACATGGCAGGGCCGCCGCCTACAATAACAGTTTCCGGAAGCAATTTGCGAATACACTTAGCAGTTTTTTTTATATCACCGGTATGGGCTATTAAACCAGTTAGGCCAATTAAATCCGGCTTAAGAATTTTTGTTTTATCAGCAATTTCTTCCGGCCCCAGATCTTCCAAAGCAGCATCAACAATGGAAATCTCAATGTCCGGTGCCTTGGAGATTAAATATCCCGCAAGATATAGCAAACCCAACGGAACTATTAAACCCTCGGGATATGCTCCCGGCCTGATCAAAGTTATTCTTTTCACCGTTCTTCCATAGCTTAAGGTTTCCATAATTTTATCACCTTGAAAGTCACAAAATCAGGATATGAAGGGCATGTTACAGTCAAAATATTTTCGGCAGCAGTTTTCGTCTGAGATGATAAAGCATTTACATATGGAAAAAGAGAATCGTAAGCCCGGCGGCAAAAGCTTTTTTGATTTGCCGTTACTATCCAATTATCACCGGCTTTGAAATCATAACATGGACATTTTGAATCCTTGGTATGCGGCACACTAACACGTATTTGAGCTTCTTTCTTCTCAGCCTGAAAAATTTCAACTAACACGCCCACTGAAGTATTCGGACACTGTACCCTAATAAAATTTCTCCCGGACGGCTTAAAAAACGCTCCATTTCCCACAGCTTCCAGATAAGGAAGTGCTGCGTGATACAAAAAAGGACATAACCCTTTCGGGATTATTGATTCAAAAGAAAAACACTTCCCCACATAAAATCCTGCGCTACAACTACCTTCAACGGACTTTACTTCTATTTGAATATTTTTAAACATATAACAATTAGGCTTCATTTCTCTCTTCTTTTATTTCGAAAGTAATATTAGCTTTGTGATCAGGGCACTGTATTAAGACAGAAGGAGAACCCTTTGAACAGGGAACAGTTTTGTTCATCCGCCACATATAGAGATATGGGAAAAAATTATCAAAAACCGCGGGACAAATCCCACGGGCCTGCCCTAATGGAAATAATAAATTCCTGGTTATCTGCAAATTACCCATATTGATATAAAACCGCAACCCCATCAAATGCCCCCTGGGGCATTTCCCATTAATTTTGATAACTTCCCAGAACAAACGGCCCTGATAAATCTGCCCGGGAAATAACCGGCGCAATACACGCTTCACCACATTAAGAATTTTAAAGCGCAGGTTCAATTTTTCAAAACCTGCTCTAAAAACTACCCAATTATTTTCAGATGGACATTTTACAATTAACTGTTTCTCTTTAAATTTCGCGTTAAACAGAATCCCAAGACTCGCGTAATACAGATTATGATAAGCTTCAGGACATAAACCCTTAGGCATCAGATTAGAAAATCTATATTCCTGGCCTTTTTTGTGGTATCCGCAACGGCCATCTTTTCTGACACACTTAAAAACAACACGCGAAAATTCTAAAGGAGAAATATATTTACAGGGATTCATTTTATAAAATCCTTTATTCTGTCCCACAATCCAAATTCCGCGACATTTACCAGGCTGCTCAAGCTGCCGTTAAACAAAAGATTAAATTCTGCTTCTCCAATACAATTTGTACACGTAACCTTACAAAATTCTTCAAAAGCTTTTTTAACTCCTATTTCAAAAACATTAAATCTGTACTTGCTCCAAACTGCTCCACAGGGATAGGCATATCCATCCGCATCAATATATATACAAAATTCTTTTCTTTTACAGGGCAAATAGGGTAAAGAAAAATCTTGCTTTTCAGATACATAACCGAAATCTCCAGGCCACTTACTGATAAAATCCAATGTGCTGTAAGAATTTGAAACAGGATAGCCATTTTTTTTATAATCTTTCATCCGCCTGTAGTATTCTCTTATTTCATCATCGGTAAACGCCAGAAGAGGATCATCTGTATGAAGAGATGGCACCGCTATATTTACCTTTAAGTTGTATTTTTTGCTAATCTTCATTAATCCCGGTAATGAATAGGCAGTATTTCTGGAAAAACAGGCATGGATCCGCGTATGTATACCATGTGCTTTAGCCAGTTCCAGGGCCTTTATAGCAACTTTGAAAGAACCCTTGCCCCTGTTTTTGTCATGCGCATCCTCATCACCGTCTATGCTTACTGCTAAAAAATCAATTTTCTTCATAGCATCTAAATTCTTTTCGAAGTTAATGCCATTAGTTACTACCTCAACCATCATTCCTTTTTTTAGAACATAATCACAAATTTCGCCAATGTCACTGCGTAAACACGGTTCACCGCCTCCTATCGTAATCAATATCGTGCCGCACTCTTTCAACTGGTCTATTATGCTAAAGAGCCTATCCAGAGAAATATCAAGGTCTTTAGTTTTATTGGCATTGGAGAAACAATAAACACAATTGAGATTACAACGATTGGTTACCAGAATATAAGCCAATAGAGGAATTTTATACCCTGTAATTCTATTTCTAACAATAGAACTAATTGTTTTTAAACCCGAGCTAAAATATTTTCTTTTCAGTGCCATTATACATCCTCACGGACAGCACGCGCCGCATATCCTGTAAAAAGTGTCATTTTAAGACTTTTATTTTCCAAGCCAAGAAGTTTAAGCCCCCGGACAAGCGCCGGTATACGCAAAAAACCTATCAAACGTGCCAGAGGGACAACCTGAACATCATTGAAAAGATCCAGTATTTGAAACCCATACTTAGAACAATATTCCTTTACAATTTTCTTTGAGTATACACTGCATGCTGTGGGCCGGTACAGATAAAGCCGGCTTCCCAGAAGCAGGGATACCAGCCGCCTGGAATCACCAAAATTTAGAAAAAACATCCCTCCGGGCCTCAGATGCCTGCGTATATTGGCAAAAACCCGGGAAGGGTTTACAATATTTGACAGAGTAGCATAACAGGTAATCGCGTCAAAAGTTTTCGTAAAAGGCCAATCCCCCTCAAGATCCGCCCGCGAAATATCAACTCCGTAAGTTTCACGCCCAAATGCAATCATACCATCGCTGATATCTATACCGGAAGCCCTGTATCCGGACTGTGAAAGAGCGTTAACAAACAAACCATCCGAACAACCTAAATCCAGTATACGGGCATTACGGGGCAAATACGGAGCCATCCATTTAACGCGTATTTCCGCGGTACGCCTGCGTATATCTTTTTCACCAAGATACGAGTAATAATTAAGCATTGCAGAATCGGTTGATCCTTTAGTCTTATGAGACCAATATTCCAATGTTTCATAAAGATGTTCAAGGCTTTCTTTGTCCAGTACAGGATCCTGATAAACCAGGCCGCAGGACAGGCAACGGACAAAACAAAATTCTTTACCAAGAAAAGGAACCGAATAAAGCAGTTTGCTCTCCCGGCTTCCGCATAAATCACACTTCTTAGCAACGAATTTTAATTTTGACAGATCAAGTGAATTGAATTTTTCACTCATTCAGAGCAAGCCTCACTGAATTTCTCACACTGCCATCCACAGGCTGTTTTTTCACCCAGAATCCCGTCTTTAGGCAATTGGAAAGGACTATCCGGAACAGCATTAAACTTTTTACGCTTTTTAAATATATACAAATGGTAATTTTTATCAAAACGTTTTCTAAACCACCACCAGTAATTCTTAACATAAGTGGTAGCATCTTTATCCCTTACAGCAATCATCACATCAAGAATTGAAATAAAAAATCTGAAGGGAAGCATCCAGAAAATCCTGTAAAACTTCATTTTCAACATAAGCCTCTTTGCCCATGGAGGTAAAAAACTCATCAATCTAAGCATTCCGCGATAACCGTTTAGAAGACGTAAACGCTTGGGATCCGTTATGATAGAACCCCCTGTCATATAATTATCATGCAAACCGGCATTAAGCCGTTCTATTTCGCAATCATCCAATTCACCGGCCCTGACACCATGTTCAATGAGGACAGTAGCAGGCATATACTGAATTATAAAAGGGGCAATCCGATAACAATGACGTAAAGGAATTAAAAATTCCGCAAAACCCATCAACTCTTTTTTAAGAGATTCCAACACCTCTTCCTCCGATAAAGGGACAGAATTTCCCTCCTCTGTATGCTTCGGCAAACGAGGGAGTCCAAGAATATAATCATAGGCATAAGGCTGGCCAACTTTCTCCAGAATTTCCGTTGCCCGGCAAATATTTTCATTTGAATCAATACGATTGAGAACCTTATTTCTAATCTTCTCATTCCAGCATTCAATCCCGATTTGAATAGCAAAACATCCGGCTTCCTTCATGGCTCGAACAGAAGCTTCGGTTATCAAAAGGGGATGACTGAAACAACGAAAAGGAAGTCTAATCTCCTTTTTGTAGCGGGAAAAAAATTCGACTGTCCATTTTTCATTGGCAGACATTACCGGCTGACGAAAATCTATCCATGAACATTGATATTTAATAATGTGGGCCTTTATTTCCCTTATAAGTGAATTAACAGAACGTTCCCGGAGCCTGGGGCCTTTTAATCTTTCAGCTTCCTCCGCTAAAAATGAAAGAGAACAATATGAGCACTTATAAGGACATCCCCGTGATGGACACGCGAGATAAGAATGTTTTAGCGGGACATGCGGTGCAAATAATTCTTTGTCTACAACAGGAAGGCTATCAATATCTTTTATTAAAGTACGCATCTCATTCTTAATTAAAGTGCCATCTTCAAGCCGGAACCAGAGATTTTCAATGCTGTAATCTATTTTTCCGGTATCTATGCTGTCAGCCAGCTCTAAAAGAGGATATTCTCCCTCCCCCAAACAGATTATATCCACGGTAGGATCATTAGACAATAGAACTTCATTTGGAGCAGAATGGGGGTGTATCCCCCCAAAAATGACGGGGACGCGATAATATTTCTTTAATTCTTTTGCGAGATTTTTCATTTCCTGATACTGAATTGTCTGAACGTGGAACCCGACAAGATCCGGTTCCAACTCGATAATACGTTGAAGCACCAGATCTTTTTGACTGAACAATTTAGCCAGGAAATCAATTTTTAAATAATTCTTATCATCGAACAATGCCTGGTCATAAACAAGGTGAACCTCATGTCCATGTTCCTTAAGCATTGCGGAGAGCGCCTGTAAAGCAATGTTTTCCCACCCTATCGCGACTAACACACATTTCATAGTTTTTTATTTTTCTCCCTGATTTCCCAAAAAAACTTTAGCATGTCATATATAGTCCGCGCTATAACAGAAAGACGAGTGTTAGTTGCCCTGCCATACATACGTCTTTTCATTCTTGCAGGCACTTCCGCGATAATCAACCCTTGCCTGCGCGCTTTAACCAGAATTTCAACGAGATAAAAGAACCTTGAATTGTCAAATCGAATTATACCCGAAGAAAACAAATTGCGCCGATAAACCTGAATCCAGTTTACATCCGTCAAACCAATATTAAACAGCAATGGAATCAGGATCCTATTATAAACAAACGACGCAAAACGGGCAAAACCGCTATATCCAAGCCGTTCAACCCTGTATCCTACTACAATGTCACAAACATCCATCCTGGGCAGATAAGCTTCCATATCTTCAATGTCCAGAGGGTTATCAACAGGCACAAACATTACATATTTTTTGCCCGCGTGAGCAATTCCTGTTCGAAAAGCTCCGCCACTTCCCTGATTAGTTCCATGATGAAAACAATAGATATTCGGATAACAACTTGCAATGTTGTCGGCAAGATGCCCTGTTTAGTCCGTACTTCTG
>CBDURG010000095.1:0-7121 GCA_965369805.1 uncultured bacterium | reverse complement strand
ATGCAGAATTCTTCCTTTGAATTTTAAGTTGGCGGATGAAATTGAGATTATCTATACCACCAGCCAGATTTTGGATGTAATTAAAACCAGGGGCAAGATGGCATTGAAATTAGGAGTAACACCGTCCGCTGATGAGGAAATAAGCTTTATTATAAAAAAACTTAAATATTTAAAGCTAAATGGGAAAAAAGTTATTCCTACAGTAAGAGGTGAGCGCTGTGTTTTAAGATTTAAGCCTGAATATACCACGAGCAGCATTGAAATCGTGTTCGGAACTTAAAATATGTGTTTTTGCTCCTGATTTTGAGGATATTATTGTGAAGCCGGGTTATCTTGATCACAGGAAAAGAGTAAGGAAAAAATATCTAAAAAATGGGATAGCCGGTTGGCATGATTACGAAGTTCTTGAATTTCTCCTCTTCTTTGCTGTTTCAAGAAAAGATACGAAGCCGATTTCAAAAGAACTTCTGAAAAAATTTAAAACACTTAGTGGTGTTATAGACGCGCCTTTTGATGAATTAAGGAAGGTCAAAGGAATAGGGGGAAACGCGGCGTCTCTTATGAAGCTTGTCAGAGAGGTGTCATCTTTATATTTAAAGAGGAAAGTTGAAGGGAAAAGTGTATTTTTATCGCCGGGAGCAGTCCATGATTACCTGAAAGTCTCTATGCAGGGTTTAAGAGATGAAGTATTTAAGGTTATTTATCTCGATGCTTCTAATAGATTTATTGAGTCGGAAATTATGAGTAGGGGGGTTGTCAATAAAGCCGCGGTTTACCCGCGAAAGATAGTTGAAAATGCTCTCAAAAGAAATGCCGTAAGTGTTATAATCTCTCACAATCATCCAAGCGGCAAACTTGTTCCATCAAATGATGACAGACGGATGACAAAAATGGTATCGGGGATGCCCTTGCTGTTATTAATATAGCAGTTGTTGACCACGTAATAGTTAGTTCTGAGGGTTATTTCAGCTTTAAGGAAAATGGATTGATTTGAAAGAATAAATAGTCCATAATCTGTTGAAAAAGAAAAAGGAAAACTATGGAAATTAAGATTAGCGGAAATCCCCCGGAAGAAGAACTGGAGAAAATGGGAGTATTTGACTGGCCTGTTTGGGAAAAAGAAGTTTCAAAATTCCCCTGGCATTATGATGAAAAAGAAACCTGTTATATCCTTGAAGGGGAAGTTACAGTTACTCCAAAAAGCGGTAAGCCGGTAAGTTTTTCAAAGGGTGACCTTGTTACCTTTCCGGAAGGCATGGATTGTACCTGGGATATAAAGAAAGCCGTAAGCAAACATTACAATTTTGGTTAGGATTGAAATATGAGCATATATCTGGATATTGAAACAAACTGGGATGGTGATATTACGGTTGTGGGTTTTTATCATGAAATTACGGGCCTTGTTCAGCTCGTTGCACCGGAAATAACCCAGGAAAAACTTCAAGACAGCTTACCTGAATCTGCTTCGAGGATTGTGACGTATAATGGGAATTGTTTTGACCTGCGCGTAATAAAACATCAATTCGGCATAAATTTTAGAGAAAAGTATGAATCCTGTGATCTCAGGTGGGTTTGCCAGAGTGCTGGAATTACAGGCGGGCTTAAAGCAGTTGAACGCCGATTGGGAATATCAAGAGAGACTGAAGGTATAAACGGTAAAGATGCCCTGGTTTTGTGGGAAAATCATCGGAGAGGAAGCAGCAAAGACCTGGATCTTCTCTTGAAATATAACAAAGAAGATGTAATGAATCTTATTGGAATTGAAAAAAAACTGAAAGAGCGTAATATCCTGGTGTAATTGTGGATGAAAAACTTCTTGATGTTTTCGGGAAACGAAGAAGTGTAAGGGCTTATAAACCCGTTACTGTAGAGAAAGAAAAAATAGATCTTTGTATAGAATCTGCCCGCCTGTCCCCATCTGCATGTAACTCGCAACCCTGGCATTTTATTATTATAGATGATCCGGATTTAAAAAACAGGGTGTGTGAAGCCGCATTTTCAGGTGCCTATTCGATGAATTCTTTTGTTAAAGAAGCGCCTGTAATAGCGGCCATTGTTTGTGAGAGAAAGATGTTTCTTAGTGTTGTTGGTAAGTATATAAGAGGAGTGGATTATTGTCTTACGGATATAGGTATAGCGGGAGAGCATTTTTGTCTGCAGGCGTCTCAGCTTGGCTTGGGAACCTGCTGGGTCGGATGGTTTAATGAAAAAGGAGTGAAGAAAACTCTCAATATCCCTGCCTTTAAAAAAGTGGGTTACCTTATATCTCTTGGATATCCTTCTGATCAACCCGTAGAAAAAGTAAGAAAACTCACCTCTGAAATGTCTAGCAGAAATCGTTACGGTTAAATTTTATCTATCAGATAATCTCTATTGGAAAAGAAAGCCTGTGCCTGCTTTTTAATCTCTATTTCAGCTTCTTCATTGCTCCAATCCCAGGTCTTGTTCATGAATCCTACAGCTCTGGCGAACCAGAGGCATCTCATGGCTTCTACGGTTTTATCTTTATCATGTGATTTTTGGTAGGCAGCTATCATATCATAAATAGTTGGTACCCACAGGTCTATTTCGTTGTTGATAATATTTTTAGAGAATATTTCTTCCCACTGCTTGAAGACATCAGGTGTGAGGTCTTTCTTTAACTCCTCTTTCCATTGACCCCATCCAGCTTGCGCGCTATCGCTAATTTTAGACCTGTCAACATTAAGGCTTTGAGGTTCTCCCATTTTTTCTAAACCATATACCTTTAAACCATCGACCTCTTCCACCGTTTTGATTTTTTCAATACTCCTGCCGATTATTTCAAAAGCTGTCCCGAGAACCTGTAAAAACATTGGGCCCAGTTTTGGCGCTGAAGGTTTATGAATTTTGCTTCCCAGCCCGGTTTCAGCTATTTTGAATCCATTGGAAATAGCATTCATACTTAAGAATATATCTATTCCATATTGGAATGTTGTCTTATGCCAGTTTGCTGACATAAGATATTTGACAAAGTTTATGGAAAGGGCAAAGTCTCCGCCGATTGGCTGCCTGAGATCTATTCCGAAAAGTCCGTAAATCAAAGGATAACATATATTATTGGTGATAGTTCCGTCATACTTGTGCCGCGCGTAAAGCGGGGTTACATAATCATATCCTTCATAAATAGGTTTCAGGAAGTAATGGATCCATTCAGGAGTGATGCTTTTTAAATCCGCGTCGACACAGACAACAGCCTCCGCGTCGAGTTCTATCGCTTTGTTGAATATGTTTTCGAAATTGTATCCTTTGCCGGGAGTGTCAGGCGGTGTTGTAAGATATATTTTGGGGACCGCGGTTTCGTTTGAAAGAAAGGCATTTTCGGTGCCGTCAGGTGAGTGATTGTCACCGTTTATGATAACGCTTGATTTTGCCGGATAGTATTTTTTGAGCCCAAGGCTCAGCTGTTTTGTCGGATAGGAAATGTTATCGGCCTCATTGTAAGATGCCAGCCCGGTAACGATCTTTGCCTTTTTTACATTTTCAGGATTAACTTCTTTAAATATCATTTGTGCCTCCTTTCAGTGTGAATGAAAATTTCCATTTATTATACCGTGGATATAAATATCTTTAAAGTTTTTTTAATTGAAAAGTCAAAATGTGGTAGAATACCAGCCATAATAAAAGAAACGGAGTTACAATGCGTTTTGAAGTTTTTTATATGCAAATACTTTCGCTTGGCCTTCTGGTGCTGGCGGCTCATTTTGGCGGCAAGATAACCAGGCGGATGCGTGTTGGCGAAGTTGTCGGCCAGGTTCTGGGCGGGTTAATTGTTGGCCCGGGGCTTCTTTTTTTACTTGAACATGAAATTCCCGCTTATAGAGAGGCAATTAATTCCCTTCACTTTTTTACATTTGTTTTTTTGAGTATAATTGCATTTGGTATAGGTGATGAGCTTGTCTTAAAAAAAATCAAGAAAATCGGGAATGATGCTCTTGTTATATGTCTTGTCCAGGCGCTTGTAACATGGATTCTTATAACCGCGACATTTTTCTACCTGGATTTTGAACCAATAGTGGCGCTTCTTATTGGGAGTATCGGTATTGCAACCGCACCCGCTGTTACATTTGTAATAATGAATAAGCTTGAAATTACGGGGAAGATGAGAAACATGCTTGGCGGGATTGTTGTTCTTGATGACGTAATAGAGATAATTATCTTTTCTATCATATGTCAGGCAGCTCTTTTGCTTGGCAGCCATAATGAGATTTCCATTGGTGGGATTTTTATGCCTGTTGCCAGACAATTTCTGTTTGCAATTCTTCTTGGGTTCGGAATTTTTATAGCTTTGCGTCTTACCGTGGAACGTAAATGGCTGAAGCCAAAAAATGGCAACGGGAATGTTGATGCAGTCCTGGGCCCGGAATTTTTATCCAGGCTCATTTCTGAGATGCCGGGCCCTTCGGTTGAAATATTTATAATTGTGGCTGGGTGTGTTTCTCTCGGGGTGGGGCTTGCTCTTCACTGGCACCTTCCCTTTTTGATAACTGCCGTTGCCGCCGGAGTATTTATTGCTAATTTTTACTCCACTGAGGTATTCAAATCCTTAAGCGTTGAAAACGCGACTTCGATGTATACATTGGTTTTCTTTGCTCTTATCGGAGCGAATGCCAGGATTGAGTACTTTCATCTTGAAAACTTTTTATTCATAGGTGTTTATATTATAACAAGGGGTGTGGGTAAGATTGGCGGGACATGGCTTGGTTGTAAGATTACGCGGCAGGAAAAAAGGTTTACACAGTGTTTGCCAAAGCTAATGCTTCCCCAGGCAGGAGTTGCCGCAGTTGAAGCTTATTTTGTGGCGACCGTCCTTGGAGAACAGGGGGCAGTAGTTTTAGGTATTATTCTTCCAGGGCTTATTTTCTTTGAGATAGTCGGAGTCGTTGCATCAGAAAGAGCCCTTATAAAATGGAGATCGTGGGTTACCGGGGGCGGGGATTTAGTTGGTGAAGAAGCGTTTATAAGAGATAAGCTTGAAAAAGAAAAGTTGAGCGTGTCCGGTATTCTTAATCCCGATTGTATAAAAGTTCCTCTTAAAGCAAAATCAAAAGGGGAAGCTATTTGGGAACTTATCCGGGCCCTTAAGACGACCGGATATATTGAGAACCCAGGTGAAGTTCTTGAAATAATTCTTGAGAGGGAAAGGCAGGGAGGAACGGCGCTGGGAGATGGAATTGCCATACTTCATGGCCGCATTCCAAATATTTCAAAACCGGCTGTTGCTTTAGGGCTGTTACCCAATGATGAAGGAATTGTTTTTGGGGGTATGGGAGATCTTCGGGTTAATATAATTTTCATGGTTATTTCTCCTAGTAAAAACCCCGAACTGCATCTTCAGATTCTTGCGGCGATAGCGAAGCTGCTTGCTGCTCAGGATGCGAGAACAAGACTTAGATACGCTAAAGATGAATCAGAGGCAATGGAAATAATTAAAGAGCATGCTTGATTACTGCGTGTGAGTTTTTTAACTAAAAAACCCCCCGTGTTTTTAATAAACCCGGGGGGTTAATTTGCTGACAATAGTTAGAGTTTTAGTCTTTGTAAATTTTTAAGTTAAATTGGCAACGAGCATTGTCGCAACCTGCTCAAAATCTTTGTCACGGGCTGATAAAAACTGGGTGCCAACAAGAATTAAAGGTTTGTTTTTGATGGTCACAGGTTTTGTCCAGACTATTTTTCCCGCGAGATCTATGGATGTTAATTTGTCCCTTGATTGACAGGTAAGCATTACACGGTCGTTTTTATTAAATGGAACGGCACTTATTACCTGCGCGCCTCCTTTTGATATATTGGTAATATGAATGCGGATGGGAGGGCCTTTACGGAAGAACCCTTTTTTACAAAGGGTTATTGTTGCCGATACTTTTAACCGCTCATATTTTCGTTTGTTAAGCATATGTGTCCTCCCTGTAAAAGTATACACGCATCTAAGAATCCCGATGTCTTACGGTAAATCTTAGTATTAGATTTGTCAAGATGAATTAGTAAATGTTTTCTGTTGAAAAATTAGTGGCAAATACAGTAATATATCTGCTTTAATCAAAGGAGAAAATTAAGGGGTAATCCTATGAAAATAATGCTTGTTGGTTTTGGAAGGTGGGGAAGTAACCACCTTAGAATACTTAAAATGTTAAATGTGGATGGTTATGTTGTGGATTCCAATGAGGATTCAAGGAAGAAAGCTCTTGAAATCGGGATTCCTCAATCGAAAATATCGGATTCTTACAATAGCTTTTTAGATGAAGTTGATGCTGTTGATGTGGTAACTCCTGCCGATACGCATCTCGAGGTATGTTCGGCCGCTTTTGAGAAGGGGAAGGATGTATTTGTTGAAAAACCTCTTGCTCTTAATTCCGGCGATTGCAGAAAATTATGTAAAATGGCGGTGAAAGAAAAAAAGATTCTCCAGGTAGGCCATGTTTTCAGATTTGACCCCGCGACAAACTTTATGGTTGAAAAAATAAAGGATGGTACGCTTGGGAAAATAAAGTGGATGATTGGAAATTTTTACGGTTTTAAAAGACCGCGGATGGATGCGGGTGTGAGTTGGTCAGATTCATTGCATTATATAGATCTTTTTAATTTTCTTCTGGGAAAAAGTCCTGTGAAAGTCCTTGCGAGGATGCAGGACAATCTAGGGAGAGGCATGGATGATTCCTCTTGGATTTCTCTTAATTATGGTGATGTTGAAGCCGAAGTCCGGGCCAACTATTTCAGGCCCAAAAAGAAGAGAGAAGTAGTTATCATTGGGTCTGATGCTACCCTGGAATGCGATTTTACTTCATCTCAGGATAAGATAAAGATATACAAAAACACTCATGCTAAAAACGAAAATACATGGGTTGCAACTCAGGGAGAGGTACTAACACAGGAAATCATGCAGGCAGAGCCGTTAGTTCTTGAGCTGGAAAGTTTTATTGATTGTATTAAAAACAGGAAGAAACCTTTGGCCGATGGCGAAGACGGTTATAATGTGGTGAAGATAATAGAAGCTGCTTACCGGTCGGCGAAAGAAGGGAAGTTAATTAATCTCGAAGAATAGAAGGGATATTTGATGAAGAAAATACCGCTTTATTTATAGAAAATGAATTAAAAAATATAGG
>CBDURG010000094.1:0-7148 GCA_965369805.1 uncultured bacterium | reverse complement strand
CAGTCCACCCGCTCACTAAGCTCGCTTGGGACTTTCCCTCTTTTTCTTGGGTTTACCTCTTTTTGGGTGGTTTTTTGCCCCCGCCGTTTTGCAAGGCAAAACGAAGACGCGGGGGTACTTCGTAATGACGAAGTAGCTCGTTGGATAGTTTTTCTGCTGACTTTAAGGGATTTAGCTATTTCGGTGTAGGGCATGCCGAGAAGGTGTAATTCTTTGGCTTTCTGAGCTATTTTACGGTATAAAGGAAGTGTTTTAACTGGCAAAATCTTAATACAGGCGGAGATTTCGGGAAAAGTTCGAATTGGTTGCAACCGGGTCCGCCATTTTAAAAAACATAGTATTCCTCGTGGATACTATGTTTTTTAATGGAGTAGAGTAGTATGAGAACCCGCGTTGAGAAATCCAACAGATTCCAATAATCTCTAATTCGTTTACTTAATCGAAAACATGAAGATTACACCGATCGTGGGTTTATTTCGGCCTGAACTTCTTCCTTGAGTTGTGGAGAATAAGTTGGCCAACCTTAATTTACTATATCAAATCTAATGGCCAACGCTATCCTACCTCCTGTCAAAAATAGTCGCTGTTGTACATGCTCAGGGAGGGATATACTACGACTGCAATATTAAAAAAACACATCAGGGTCTTAATCAGAGAGACAGGTATTTGCCGTCGAGAAATTTAATAGATGACAGTTATTTCTTGTAATAACTCAATAAGAAACAACAGGTTACAACAATTTAATAACCTCTCAACCGGACACTAGTGGTGTTTGTCCCTATTTCCTTGCTAAGGATAATTAAGTGTTCTGTCCCCCGTAGTTTTCCCCCGTAGTTTAATTTTTGTTTCTTTGCCTATTTATCTGCTTGCGCCAACCTAAAAGACAAACTAAGGAAAGACCGAAAAGAATAAGTGTTGAGGGCTCAGGAATGCAGTATATTTCTGAGTTATCAAAGTAGGTAGTAGCTACCCAATATTTGCCGGCAGCTGCATCAGCCGCACTGATATTGGTGAATAATTCTCTACCTATAAAAAAGGTCATGGCTGAATCAATGGCCGTGGTTGAGACCATCATTCGATGCCAGCTTGTGTTAAAATCATCCGGATTTAACAAGAATATCTCCCAAATAATATTTGCGGAGTCAGGGTTAGTGCCGCCAGTAGGATCAATTCCGGCCATTATCTTTAGCTGAGCTGTATCAATAAGCATTTCTGGGGCAATTCCAATCGCGTTTAAATACCAAAATGAAAACGCGTACTCCTGCCCTACCTTGGCGCCCTCTACGGTTTGATAAACATACTCATCATGGCCATAAGCGCCTTCAACCGGATCAATATTCTCCATATAATAAATAGATCTTTCGCCCGATTTAACATATTCTGTGCTGTGACATGTATAGGTAAACATAGGTCCGTCTACTTGACTCTGAACATCCCATTTAGGCAGTTCCTCATTCCTAAAAAACCCTGACCATAACATATCAAAATCTTTATTTTCCAATTTAGATGGAAAAATATCGATATATATTCGCTCAACTTTATAACCATACGAAATCATAGCCGCGTCTATATTATCTAAATAACCGGGAATAGCAGAATCATAAGTCCTCCAGGTGCCGCTGGTATCGCCGCTTATCGCGAAATGCGTCCCCATTAAAGTAAGCTCGCCGTTATAAGGAATAAAACTGGGGCTTCCGGAGTCTCCGCCCTGACCTCCGGCCTCACCATAATAGTCACCTGTAGCATGCGTATCATAAACAGCAGTTGTTGTTAAATTAATGGGCTTAAGCGGCCCTGCCATACTGGTACAGACATTTTGAAGAAAGTCTATTACATTAGTACCTGCCCTAGCCGAAGTGCCATAAGCATATACTTCTTTGCCTTCATACCAACGGGCATCACACCACTCGGTAGAATAATCACTGGCATCTAATACTTTATAGTGTGATATTTTATCCATTTCAGAAATAACGCCTGAAAGCCGCCCAACCGTAAGGTCGGGAGTGTTAATCCAGCTCTCTCCCTCATCATTGGTCCACTCCTCATCAAAGGTTGAATATCCTTCAACCGTATATGACTTAAGATCACCTAACTGATTATAAAAGGTAACGCTATTTCCTACAGGAATCCTCCAATGATTAGCTCCAACAAAATGCAATGGCGAAATCATAGCAACACTGCGGCTTGGCGCCCATGTTTCCCATCCCACACCCGACCAGTCATAGCTTGCCGCAAAGAAATTAGGATTTGAAACAGGATTACTGGAATAGGTGCCCGGTATAAAGCGGTCATGAACAGCCGGATCGTAGCCGTTTACTATTAAGGCCTCAGCCTGAAAACCAACTGCAAACACCCCGGAAAATATAACCAAGGATATTAATATATTTTTGTAAATATTCATCTTTCTACCTGTAATCAACTTTTTATTTTTTCAACCTTTTTCTCAATCCAAAAACACCAACCAGTCCCACACCGAGAAGGATTAGAGTTGAGGGTTCGGGAACCATAATAGTGTCAACTGAATAACCGCTGGATGCCATGACGGTGTTCATTTCATCAATATAGCATGGTATAAACATATCACCTCCGGTTGTGAAATGCGTACCTATAACGGTTAGCTGATTATCCCAAGCCATAAAAGTTGGGCTTCCGGAGTCCCCGCCAACACCAAGTGCCCTGTCTTGATATTCAACGTTTGTAGAGGGCACATATTGATTCCAATATACCCCGCCTCCATAGGGAAGTACGTCCCAATAAGTATTTACGCCTGCTTGCGCCCCTTGTCCATATAATAAAATTTGTCGATTTTCAAACCAATAAACATCAATGTTATTATTAGGCCCCGGGCCGTAGCCAGCCTCCTGCTGTGCTATAAAGTCAGGGTCATTATTTATCTTTTGCGGGACAGGATAGTGGCTTATTTTGTCGTATTCTGAAATTTCTTCACTGAGCCAACCCATTATCAGATCGGAAGTATAAGTTATGCCTCGTTTTTCATAGTGAAGATTCGTATATTTATCAACTATATAAGACTTCAAGTGCCCGTCCGTATTATAAAAAGTAACACTGTTACCAACCGGAATCTGCCAGTGATTAGCTCCTACAAAGTGCAATGGCGAAATCATAGCAACGCTCCGACTTGGCGCCCCTGTTTCCCATCCCACACCCGACCAGTCATACTGCGAAGCAAAGAAATCAGGATTATTTACAGGATTACCGGCGTATGTGCCGGGAACAAAGCGGTTATGGCGAGCCGGGTCATAACCGTCAATTTGCAGAGCGCAGACGTTTGCAGAAAAACTAACCACCAAAAATAATAGAAACACCGCTGTCCACTTAGGTAAACTCATATAGCCCTTTCTCTAAATTATTAAAAAGCGCGGGTATAGATCAGATAGTATTGTGTTTATTGTAGCAGATAATTATCCATTAGCAATACAATCCACCATCTTCAGATTCCAACAATCGAAATAACTTCCTTATAGAACGTCATAACATCACAAATTTACATGCAGTTAGAGAGCTCATTAAGTTTTGCATACAAAATGCCTCGTCTTCAACGAGTATGTTTAAGATTTATAACAAGTTCAAAATCCCAGGTGAAAAAAGTAGGAAAAAATTCGCTTTACGAGTTTATGGATTATCTCGAAAACGCATATTGTGTTTTTAGTGTGCCCGTATTCAAGCATTCATTTAATGAACGAATTATAACCACGGATGGCCAAAATATGTATAAGATTGATAACGTTACGATAAAAGCCATTCCCGCACATGAATGGTTAGGAAAGGATGAATTAAAAAAGAAAGTGTTTTAACGGGACAAATTTGTATGGGCTAGCCTGCAGTCACCTGATTATTCGCAATATATTTTCTGATAATTTCTATAAATTCGCCGGCGTAGGATTCTAATTTTTTCTCTCCTACACCGAAAACTTTCGCGAAAGCCTCTTTTGTTACCGGTTTTATAAGAGCCATATCTCTTAGCGATTTATCTCCAAAAATGATGTACGCGGGGACTCCTTCGTCATGAGCCATTTCCGACCTTTTCTCACGTAATAACCGGAACAATTCCTTGTTTACTCCTTCCCAATCTTTTTCTCTTCTCTGTTTTCGCTTTACCGCGACTTGTTTTTTCTTCGCGGCTACCAGCGGTTTTGTCAAAACAGGAATCATTTCTCCCTTCAGAACCTGTTTTCCCGATGATGTCAGGGATAGTGTTGAAAATTCTTCATCTCTTTGCAAAAAACCCTGGCCCACCAACTGTTCTATCATATACCTGATAAAAGTAATTGATGACTCAGCCATTATGCCGAAAGTAGATAAGAGCTGATGATTCATGCGGGTAACCTGATCGGTTGTTTTGCCCTTTAAAACATCGGCTACGCAAGATGCTCCAAACCCGAAGCTTTTTCCCAGGCTGACTCTTACAACACACGATATAATTTTTTGAGCTGTAACCAATGATTCTTCAACCATTTCAAGCTCGTTTAAACAATAGTCACATGCCTGGCAGGAGGGTTTGTCATAGTCCTGTCCGAAATAGTTTACAAGGAATTTATGCCTGCACTGAGGACGGGAGCAAAAATTATAGAGTATGTTTAGTTTATCCATCATAACCTTTGCCTGAGATGACGCTTCTATGAAGGAACTCATAATCCGGTAATCCCCGCCTCCAAAAAACATGTAGCAGTGTGAGTTAAGCCCGTCGCGCCCTGCACGCCCGGTTTCCTGATGATAATGTTCGATACTTTTCGGCATCGCGGCATGGATAATAAACCGGATGTTGGAGCGGTCGATTCCCATGCCAAACGCAACGGTGGCAACAATTATATCAATTTCTTCACGGATGAATTTGTCCTGGTTCATGTGCCTGGCCTTATCAGAGAGCCCGGCATGGTATGGAACATTCTTAAACCCGAGCGTATTCAGTTTCTCTGAAATATTTTCGACGTCTTTCCTTCTAAGACAATAGATAATCCCCGGTTCGTCAGGGTGTTTTTCTAAAACATCTGTTATCTGCTTTGTTAAATTTGAACGGGGTATCACTCTGTAGGATAAGTTTGGACGATCTATGTGCCTGATATGGATTCCAGGATTGTTAAGCTGCAACTGTTCCAAAATATCCTGTTGTACCGCTAAAGTAGCCGTAGCTGTGAAGGCATGAACACAAGAGGATTTGAATCTTTCCTTGATAACCTTCAATTTGCGGTAATCTTCTCTGAAATCGTGTCCCCAATGGCTGATACAATGGGCTTCATCAATAATAAAAAAAGAAGGTTTAACTAATGTCAGAAGGTTGATGGTTGATTTTTGCTGAAGGCGTTCCGGGGAAATATATAAAATTTTCACTTTCCCTTTTCTAATCAGGCTAATTTCTGTCATTTGTTCTTTTGTTGTCAGGCTGGAATTTAGACAGCTTGCTGTAATCCCCTTTGCTTTAAGGTCGTCAACCTGGTCTTTCATTAATGATATCAGCGGTGAAATAACTACAGCCATACCTTCTTTTAACAAAGCCGGAAGCTGAAAACACAAAGACTTCCCTGCTCCCGTAGGCATAACCGTTAATGACTCTTTTTCTTTCAGGATTGATAAAATCACATCTTCCTGCAAAGCTCGAAACGATGTATAGCCCCAGTATTGTTTTAAAGCTTCGTATATGGATTTTTGAAATTGATCCGCTTTTCCACTCATTTTCGCGCGGGCTCCAATAAATTTATCAGCTCATAAAATCATACAATATCAAATGTCCGAAATTTTTAATAGTTTTTTACTGTTGATGTGAAATTCTTAAATTAAGCGAAGACGTTTGAGCTTGTTGTTGAGAAGTTATTTAAATGGGACGTGTCTCTATTTTAACGTTTATATATTTTTTAAGGCAGTGTTTGCCGGTAATTTTTCAACAGCATCGCTGAACAACTTTAAGCATTCGGAGAGTTTATCTAATTCCTTTGATTGCGCAACCGGTATTTTTCTGCTTCCGCGGTTCTCTAAGGCATCAATAACATATTTCACTGTAAACATTTCTGTAGCACGGGCAGGTTGATAGGCAACCGCCTTATCTTTTTGCCTTTTAACCTCGGAAACAATCCCACACTCGGTTAGTTCATAGAGTATCTGGCGAACCAAACGAATAGGTATCTCAAGATTATGCGAGATTTGCGCGGCGGTTAATGGTTTGTCATCTTTGTAAAAATCCTTTACCAATAAATGCACGATTTGAAGTGTTACCAACTTTTTAAATGAGTAACTTATGTTCAAACAATCCGGTTCGAACTCGTATGTATCTACGTTCTGATAGGCGAAGGAAACCTCTGCTCCAAAGAGAACAACCAGCCAGCTTATCTGAAGCCATACCAGAAAAAGAGGAAGGGCGGCAAAACTTCCGTAAATAGCGTTATACTTGACTACGCCAACCTGAAAATTAATATATCCCCACTGGACTACTTGATAAATTGTTCCTGCTATTATTCCTGCTAAAATACCTGCTTTAAAATTAACTTTGGTGTTAGGCATAAATATGTAAATAAAGGTAAACAGTATCCAGATAACACAGTAGGGCAACAATTTCAGCAGGGTAAAAATTACGGGGCTAATTGTTCCTAAGAGGGTAATCTTTTGCGTTATAAGGACGAGCTGGCTTGCAATAAATACTGTAACGCTGCTTGACATAATAACAAGAATCGGGCAGATGAGCATTATAGAAAGATAGTCGGTGAATTTACGGCCAAAGCTCCTTGCCTGTTTTATGCCCCAAATATCATTAAATGACTTTTCAATATTTCCCAATACTTTTATAACTGCCCAGAATAAGAAAGCAATTCCAATACCAGCAATCAAACCGCCCTTTGTATTTTGAAGAAGTTTGTTCGCAAAGTCTATGACATTTGTAAGCACTTCCTCCTGGCCTTGAAACTTTTCTAACAGTTGTGTCTCAAGGGTCTTTTCAAACCCAAAACCCTTGGCTATCCCAAAAGCCATTGCGACTACAGGAACAATGGAAAGTAAAGAATAAAAGGTTAAAGCTGACGCTCTCAAAAGACATTTGTCTTCATCAAACCCGCGAAACGCCAGAAGGACGATTCTCAATTGTTTAACTAAGAATGATTTTGTGCGCGAAACTTCCTTTAAGCGAATTCGCCAGACATCTA
>CBDURG010000093.1:0-7216 GCA_965369805.1 uncultured bacterium | reverse complement strand
ATTTTTCCAGACATTAATTTTTACCTGGTCACCAACAGCAATTTTATAAGACTTTTTCACTTTTACACTCCCTTATTTTTTTAATGTTCATTCTCACACAAAGGCACCAAGACACTAAGAATTTTTGTTTAATTTTCCTTTTTATTTTATTCTTTCTATCTTTGTGACTCTGCGGTTCCGTATAATTATTTATTCTTTTTGTTATTTTCTTCCGCGTCTATCCGCGCAAATACGCGTCCCATTTCACTTTGCTTTTTCCTTAACATAATTCATCAAGCCACCCGCAGAAATCAGATCCTGCATAAAAACAGGGATAGGAGCAGCAGTATAACCTTTTCCAGTCGTAAGATTTTTAATCTTCCCCGTTTCTGAATCAACCTCAAGCTCATCGCCCGTTGAGGCTTCTCTAGCTGCTTTTAACGAATCAAAAATAGGAAGCCCCATATTAAAAGAATTTCTAAAAAATATTCTCGCGAATGATTCCGCGATAACACAGCTGATTCCGGCAAATTTTATTGAAACCGGAGCATGTTCTCTCGAAGAACCACATCCGAAATTCTTGCCGCCTACCATAATATCCCCTTTTGACATCTTTTTCACAAAATCCGGATCCGCGTCTTCCATGCAGTGTTTCGCAAGTTCTAAAGGGTCGGAAGAGTTAAGATACCTTGCCGGTATAATCGCATCTGTGTTTATATCGTCTCCGAATTTCCAGACTTTTCCCAGGTAAATCATTTCAAAACCTCTTCAGGGGAAGATATTTTTCCTGTAATCGCTGACGCAGCTGCCACAGCGGGGCCGGAAAGGTATACCTCGCTTTTTGGATGCCCCATCCTCCCTACAAAATTTCTATTAGTTGTGGCCAGTGCCTTCTCGCCGCCGGCAAGAATACCCATATGCCCTCCAAGACACGGCCCGCATGTAGGGGGAGATACAACAGCCCCTGCTTTAATAAAAATCTCGATCAGGCCTTCTTCAAGGGCTTCCAGATACACTTTCTGCGAACCCGGTATTATAATACATCTTAAATATCTTGCAACCTTTTGCCCTTTCATAATGTCAGCCGCCACTCTAAAATCTTCAATTCTTCCGTTAGTACAGGATCCTATTACAACCTGATCCAGGATAACATCCTTTAAATCCCCCACGGGTTTTGTATTCTCCGGGAGATGAGGACAGGCTACCTGCGGTTCAATATCCCCAACCTTGATTTTTATTACATCAGCATACCGCGCGTCTTCATCACTTTCATAAAATACATACTTTTTAGTGGCTCTTTCTTTTACATATTTTTCCGTTATATCATCAGGGATAAATATTCCGTTCTTGCCGCCGGCTTCTATTGCCATATTGGCCATCGAAAACCGGCCTGCCATATCAATATATTTCAATGCCGGCCCGGTAAACTCCATAGCTCTGTAAAGAGCTCCATCAACACCTATCTGCCCGATAGTATAAAGAATTAAGTCCTTTCCTCCAACCCACTCGCGCGGTTTTCCGGTATAAACAAACTTCATAGTTTCGGGAACCTTGAACCATGCCCGGCCGTTTACCATGGCAGCCGCGAGGTCCGTACTGCCAACCCCCGTTGAAAACGCTCCGAGCGCCCCGTAAGTGCATGTATGGCTGTCAGCGCCGATAATAAGTTCCCCGGGAAGCACAATTCCCTGCTCGGGAAGAAGAACGTGTTCAATTCCAACTTCACCTATCTCGAAATAATGAGTTATATTGTATTTTCTGGCGAAGTCTCTTAAAATTTTAGATTGTTCAGCACTTGCAATATCCTTATTGGGAGTAAAGTGGTCAGGGACAAGAATAATCCTGTCCTTATCAAAAACACTTTTTGCCCCCGTGCGTTCAAACTCACGAATAGCCATCGGCGCGGTAATATCATTTCCCAAAGCGATATCCACTTTCGCAATGATTAACTCGCCGGGAGAGACCTTCGCCTTCCCGGAATGTGCGGCAAGAATCTTTTCTGTTATCGTCATTCCCATAACACCAAAAACCTTTTATTTACAAATTGAAAACATTGATTATATAATTTAAACAGATTGAGTTCAACCCAAATTTTATACTCACAAAACTTATGTAAAAAGGAAAAAAATGAAAGAAAAACTTATTTCTAAAAAGAAAATTTACAAAGGAAAGATATTCAGCCTTGAGTGCGCGAAAGTCAAGATTAAAAACGGAAGAACAGCAGAAAGAGATATAATAAAACATGGCGGAGCCGCCGCAATTGTCCCCTTTACAAAATCAGGCAAAATCCTTCTGACGAAGCAGTTCCGTTTTGCCGTAAATAAAATAGTTTATGAAATTCCCGCAGGCAGACTGGAGAAAAACGAAACTCCCCTTTCCTGCGCAAAACGTGAAATGACAGAAGAGACAGGACATAAAATAAAAAATATAAAAAAACTTTTAACTTTTTATCCCTGCGTTGGTTACAGCAACGAAAAACTGCATATTTTTACTGCTAACCTCAGCACATATACAAAAACCCATCCTGACTTTGATGAAATTATTGAAACCTTTGAGGTTCCACTGGACAAAGCCATACATATGATAAAAACCGGAAAGATAAAAGACAGTAAAACCATAATCGCCTTACTGGCAGTAAAATTAAAGCTGCAGCATAAGTGAGGTTTCATTACAATCAGGGAAATGAGGGCAATTGATACATTCGCCCCAGACTTTATGCGGAAGTTCCTCTTTGGTAATCTTTTCAAACCCCAATTTTTCAAAGAAATCCGGTTTATAAGTAAGCGCGAAAATCTTTTTCAACTTCATTTGCTTTGCTTCTTTAAGGCATGCTTTTACCAGTTTTGTACCAAGGCCCTTATGCATGAAAGTTTCGTGAACGGCAAGTGACTTCACCTCAGCAAGGTCACCCCATACGATATGAAGAGCACAGCACCCTATGGCTAATCCTTCCTCAGACGCTACCCAAAAATCCCTGACATTTTCATATACATGGCCAAGAGGCCTGGCAAGCATATTACCTTTTTCCGCGTAAAATTTAATTATGCCGTATATCTGCTTGGCATCACTTATTTTTGCTTTTCTGATCTCTATTTTCATTTTTTTCTTCCTTATAAACACCCATCTTTCTGAACTTTTTATGCCTATTTTCTATCAATTCATTAACAGACTTTTTCCCGAGCACTGTTAAATTTTTAACTATCGCTTTTTTTACGTATTCAGCAGCAGCATCATGATCACGATGCGCGCCTCCTAACGGTTCAGGAATAATTTCCTCAACAACTTTTAAAGCCAAAAGATCTTTGGCCGTAAGCTTTAACGCTTCCGCCGCCATCTGTGTTTTTCCTCTGTCCTTCCACAAAATAGCGGCACATCCTTCCGGTGATATTACTGAATAGTAAGCATTTTGAAGGATTAACACCCTGTCCCCTACACAAATCCCGAGAGCGCCTCCACTTCCGCCTTCACCTATAACAATACACATAATCGGTGTTTTCAGAAGGGGCATTTCCCTCAAATTAACGGCAATAGCTTCCGCCTGCCCCCTTTCTTCCGCTCCAACACCCGGGTAAGCTCCGGGAGTATCAATAAAAGTTACTATCGGAATTTGAAGTTTCTCAGCAATTCGCATAAGGCGAAGAGCCTTTCTATATCCTTCCGGATGGGCACTCCCGAAATTCCTCATGAGGTTTTCTTTTGTGTCCCTGCCTTTCTGATGCCCGATAAACATTATCTTTATACCACCGATTTTCGCCAGCCCGCCAATAATAGCTTTATCATCCGAAAATCTTCTGTCTCCATGAAGCTCGATAAAATCCTCGAAGATCCTTGAAATATAGTCCAAGGAATAGGGCCTCTTTGGATGACGGGCTATCCGAACCTTTTGCGAAGCTGAAAGATTGGCAAATATTTCCTTTTTTATTTTATTCAATTTTATCTGAAGACTTTCAATCTCTTCAGACACATCCATGTTCTCTTTCTCGGAAAACGTTCGTAAATCTGAAATCTTTTTCTCCAGTTCCAAAATCGGTTTTTCAAACTCAAGCCCGCTTCCGTTCATAATTCTCCCTTAAACTCGGATTTCGCGTTTGCAAATTCCGAGTTTAATCCACAATAGTTATTTCAGCGCCGTATGGCATTATTTTATATAATTCTTCAACTTCCATATTATGCATCCTTACACAACCGGCACTGCTCTGGGTCCCGATAGTTTCAGGAGCTGTCGTCCCATGTATCCCGTAATCCTTATACGGTTCATTAAAGCCCATCCATCTGGTGCCCAAAATGTTCCTGGGGTCTTCAGGAAGAATCCCTCTCCAGGGGGGATTAACAAGTTTGCTTATAATCGTGAATTTTCCGGTAGGAGTTGAATTTTCCCTGCCGGTTCCTACCGTATATATTTTAAACATCTTGCCGTCAGATAAAAGCATCAACTTATTCTGAGACTTATCTATTGATATTGAAAATTTCATCAGAGGCACCTTAAGCCGGTCACCAATTCTGATAAAGCCGTCAGAAACTTCGTTCATCTCCCGTAAAAGATCCACAGTAGTATTATATTTTTTTGATATACCGGATAGAGTATCGCCTTTTTGAACAACATATTCCCCGGAAAGCGGCGTCATCTCTTTGGAAAATAAAACCGCGATACTGGCATCACCATACTTATCCTGAGCATCAGCGGCAAAATCAGAATTAGAATAATTTTGAATTACTTTCAAAAAATTCTCTCTTGACGACACCAAATTTCCCTCTTTTAAATTAATAAGCCCTAAATAATAATAACTGTTACCGGCAAATATCTCAGAGGGGTAATCCCCGCTTACCTTATTAAAATATTCCTTTGCTTTATCAATATCTTCTTTTTCATAGGATAAAATACCGAGATTAAAAAACACTTCGGGTTTCCTGTCTTCTATATCAGGAAGTTTTGTAACTGACAGCCAGGCTCTTTCGCAGTCCGGGCTATTAACGTTTTTTAAACACCTTGCATAATAAATTAAACTTTCCCGCCCGAGCTTGCTTTTATCCTTCTTTAATTTTTTAAAAAGTTTAACCGCTTCAGCATAATCCCCCGCGGAATAACTTCTCAGCCCTTCGTTGAATAGATTTTTCGATGATTTAACTGAAAGAAACCTGTAAACACCAACAATCCCGACTATAAGAGCCACAACAAGAAAAACTATACCGATATCTCTCAGCTTCACTGTGTTAAACCTTTTTTATTTTTTGTTGAAGATCAACCGCTTCTTCCGAAATACCCTTTAACATTTTCATAGCCTTGCGCGAATTTTCCCAGGCTGTTTTCAATTCTTCTTTTGTTTTTTCGTCACAATCGCCAAAAGAAATTAAAAGTTCAATTCTTCCATAAACCACAGTCATCAGATTGTTTATATTGTGCGCGTTTTTCCTTATCTTAGAAAGGGTATTATCAATTTCTTTAACAAGAGCCGAACTTACACTCATCACACTATGTTCCTTTTTCGATTCACGGTTACTTTTTCAATCCTATTCCGACCTGATTTTTTCTCTACTGTTAACAAACGCGAAAAAATACGTGTACCGCGTAAAGGCCCTATCAACATATACAAGAAAAACAGGACAACCAGAGATACTTCAATATTGAGCAGCATAACGCCTATTACTATAACAAGAAAAACGAGATGAAGAAAATGTTTCTGCCTTAAAATATTAAATTCGTACAGAGTAGGGTATCTTATATTACTTACCATAAGATACGACAGAATAATAAGAAGCGGCGGAAGGGAATAAAAGATATAAGGTAGATCCGCCGTCATACCATACTTTTCCATAAGTAAATACCATGAAGCTATTATGCCGGCCGCGGCAGGTGTTGGAAACCCTCTAAACGTCTTCCCTTCGGTGGAGGAAACACTCATCTGGACATTAAACCTGGCAAGCCTTAAAGCCGCACAGGTACAATACAAAAAAACCACTCCTGTTCCAAGACGCCCCAGCTCAGAAAGAACAGTCGAATAAACAATAAACGCAGGCGCGATTCCGAAGGAAACAAGGTCGGCAAGAGAATCATACTCCATACCGAACTCCGATGTGGCTTTCTGAAGCCTCGCCACAGAACCGTCAAAAAAATCAAAAATCATAGCAAACATAATAAGTACAGCCGCCTGCTTTATTTTATCGTTGTAAACACTCATCAATGCTACGATACCGCACAAAAAATTAGCGGTGGTAACAAGATTCGGCAGTATATATATTCTCTTCATCGTATTTTTTCTCCAATAACAGTAATGCCGGCTCTTGCTGTCTGCCCCTCTTTAACGGTAACCCTGAAATTATCATCAAGAAAAACATCAACTCTTGAACCAAACATTATTATTCCAAGCTTAGTGCCCGTACTGAGCTCATCCCCGGGTTTTATACTGTTAACAATTCTGCGGGCAACAAGGCCCGCTATCTGCTTAACTGCCACTCTATATGAATCAGATTCTATCCCTATATGACAGGCTTCATTAACCTCGGAAGCCTTCTCATTAAGCGCGTTTAAATATTTACCCTGACGATGTTTTAAATAAGCAACCCTGCCGGAAACAGGCGCAAGGTTAACATGAACATTAAATACCGACATAAAAACACTTATTCTTGTAGCCGGTGTTTTTAAGAACTCATTTTCCTCTACCCGTTTTATCTGGACAATTTTACCATCAGCAGCGGAAAATACCAAATCCTTATCGTCAATTATGGTTCTTTCAGGAACACGAAAGAAAAAAATAAAAAAAACAAACAACGTTAATAATAACACGCCAACTACATACCACGCGAAGGAAAAAGATACCGCCGCCAATAACACGGATACTATCAGAAAAATACTGCCCTCTTTTGCCACAGGAATTCTCATTATATTAAGCATTATTTTTTTCAAGCTTCGTTTTGATTTTCCGGGGAAAATCGATATGGTCAACCGGAGCTACAACCGTAGTAGATATATTGGAAAGATGTGAATCGATTCTCTTAAAGTGACGCGTAAGAAGAGCATAAGCTACTGCTCTATTACTATCAAATTTGTCCAGCAAAAGAGACTCTATTATATCATCGCACCTTTTCCCTATTGACATTGACTTGCCAACAACTTTAAGGGCTTTTTCTTCATTTTCTTCAGCAAAAGCTTCCTTCGTCCTTTCAAAATTCAGTTTTATTTCATTTGATAAAGAAATAAGTTTATCAAAATATTTATCCTTAAACATCTTTTTTCTATCTT
>CBDURG010000092.1:0-7313 GCA_965369805.1 uncultured bacterium | reverse complement strand
GGTAAAAAAATGCGGGATATGACACTTGAGGAATTAGACAATTACTGGGAAACTGTGAAAAAACAATAAAAACAAACTGCAAGCTACAGGCTTCAGGCCGCAGGCCTCCAGTCCCTGTCATCCTGAACTTGTTTCAGGATCTATGATAAATGAGAATACAGCCGATTTTTTCTGCCTGTGATTAAAAAAATACACCAGGGATTTAATCAAGAATAATGGATTTTATCGTCAAGAAATTAATCAGAACCATTCCCTTTGTTTCCCCAAAGAAGAAAATGGGGAAAGTCCCAAGCGAGCACAGCGAGCGGGTGGACTGTCCCTTTTTTCTTTGTCGTCGAAAAATAATAGTCGCTGTCCCTATTTTTAAAATGTCTAACCTCTTTTTCCTAATATTCTCGGATACAATCTTTAATATATTCCATAATTTGATGGTTTTTCCCATATAAATTAGTCTCATTTATATGGATAACATTTTTATCATTTAATAAACAGTTAACTTTGTCATCGAACTTGCTCTTTCCTCTATTGGTAAATACAATAAACGGCTTTTTCTCCTTGCATCCAATAGTTTTATCTGCTTGGAACTTTATTAATTCCTTTAATAATTCAAACGTTTTTTCTTCTGCATTTTCAAATATATTTTTTAATCCAAAATAATTTCTTTCCAACAAATTCCTATTCCTCTTTGCTTCGGCATCATTTTCTCCAGAAACTCCACAAACTTGCTCAAGGACCATATATTGAATTCTTTTTTTACATATATCATTCGCTAAATTCTTAAATCTCCACCAATAATTAATATTCACTAAAGAGCAAAATGGGTCAAAAACAGAATCCATGTTTAATAACGGAAAATTCATCGCAAAGAGAACAATGATATCAGCATCCTCCCAAGTTGTAATACTTCTTGGAACAGATCGCAACGGATAACCGTCACCATGTTTTTTTATATCCGATAAAAGTTTTTTATTTTTTTCTCCAAGTAATTGATATAAAATTTCATCATTCATTATTTTAAAAAGTTGAGCAATTTCATCATAAGCCTTGATTAATTCTACATGACAATGATTTAACTTATTTATATTCATTTCCACCCCCTACCACCTCCCACAATAAAGCGGCTTGAAATTCATTACCGTTCTCTTTATCCCACTTGATTACATCATTGACCAATTTAAGTTTTAACTGGTTTCCAAAGTTATTTTCAATTTTTATCTTTTTATTATAATCAATGTGTATATCACTACCTTCTTTGCCAGCCTTCTTATCAGTTTTTCGTTTAACATACATAATATAATAACAAGGTATTTCTTGATATAACTTGCGCAGTTTAATCTCATCACTTACTATATTGCCTTTTAAGGTTTCCCCGTCTTTTTTAAAAAGTGTTTTCACACAATCATCTAATGACCCTTTAAATTTCTTTCTGGATCCACGAGGTATTGACTTTGCTTCTACAACCCATTTAAGTTTTGAATCAGAAACCGATAAACACGCCAAATCAACTGTTTGCTTTTTCCCTTCTTCTCCTCCTATTAAAATTTTCATGGGGAATTCTGTAATAGAGATTTTATCCTTACACATTTTATTTAAGTAAGCAGCAATAATATTTGTAGCTGGTTCTTCATTAACTATATCTACACACTCATCTTTAATTTTTAAAATATGTTTCTTACTAAGAAACTTTTTTATCGCTTCGATTAGATTTGCCTCGCAATCACTTTTTGACATTATAAGCTCCACAAAATATTAATATAAATCAAGCACTTCCCCATCTTTCAAAATCTTAACATTTTTGAGTAGACGCGGATATCTTTGGGCTTCAAAAGTATAAATGAGATGTGTTACTAAAGTTAATCCTTAAAGCGAATTCTTTTTATTCGAGCTTCACACTCTTCTGCTTTATCTCTCCCCCAATTTTCTTTATATATCTTTGCCATTTCCTCTAAAATAGGTATCAATTCGACATGGTCTGAACCAACTTTTTCTTCTTTTATTGCCAGTAATCTTTCGCAGATAGTTTCAGCTTGACCATATTTCTCTTGTCTAAAATATAATTCTGCCAAATTTAAATTTAAATCTATTAAAACTGGCTGGTCAGGTTCAAATGATTTCTCATATATTATAATTGCTCTTTTATAAAGTATTTGAGCATCATCATACATATATTGTGATGCATAAATAGTCGCCAAACCATTTAAGGATTGAGCTACCTCCGGATAATTGTTTCCATACAATCTTTCTCGAATTGCTAATGCCTTTTTAACAAATGCTTCAGCTAATTCGTACTTACCTAAATCATTGTATAACACTCCCATATTATGCATAGATTGAGCCACATCAGGATGATTCTTTCCCAAAGCTTTTATTCTTATATTAAGCGCTCTTTTATAAAATGATTCTATTTTCTTCCAATTCCCTTGATTCGCTTTACATAATACTGCAAGAGTATATAGAGACTGGGCAACTAAAAGATCACTGGATCCAAATTTCTCCTCAGCAACCTTCAAGGCCTCTTCAGCTAATTCAGAGGCTTTTGCATAATTACCTTGATTATAAAGCTCGGTAACTTGAGAATTAAGTTCTTCCCATGATACTTCCTGCACAAAAGAAGGTGTAACACATAGAACATAGAACAGCACCAACAAAATAACCCTTAATAAAGCTTTCACTATAATACAAAACTCCTATTGTCTTATGAAAAATAATATTTCAAAATATGGCAAACATCTCACTTTCTTGGTTTCCTGGCAATTTTAATCATTTTATATACCCTGCTTCTATCCCAACACTCCTCATCTTCTATTTCAATATCTGGATTTAGTACTTTTGCTTTAATTTCATCCCTTTCTGATTCCTTATACAACCCTTTCTTTTCATAACATCTCCCACGATTATAATATGCAAAAGCATTAATTGGATTAATTTCAATTATTTTGGAAAAATCTAAAATAGAGTTATCATACCATTTTTTAAACTCATAAACTTTTCCCCTATACAAATAAGCCTCTTCCATATTTGGATTTAATTCTATAGCTTTTGTAAAATTTAAAATGGTGTCTTCATTCTTTAAAGATTCCTTAACGTTAACAATTCCAAGATTATAGTAAGCTTCCGCCAATCCTGGGTTTATTTTTATTGTTTCCCTAAAATCATAGGAAGCCTGATACAATGCTGCTGGCCTACTCCCCTGTTGACCCGCAACACCCTTATTAAGATAAGCCTCCGCGTGTTCTGAAGTATAATCATTTGCCGCAGAATAATATCTGCAAGCTTTGAGATAAAAACCGTTCTCATGGTACATAAGGCCTAGATAGTAATACCCTTCACTATATATAGGGTCTTCTTCAACTGCTTTCTCAAACTCTATGACCGCTCTTTCATCCCTCCAATGATATGCATTATATAATCCACAAAATAAATGCATTGCTGCCCGTTTTTCTAGGTTTTGGTTAATGGCATCTTCAGTAATCACTAATGCTTTTCTTGCTGCTAAATAAGTAGGCTCTATTTTCAATGCTTCCTCAAAATTTTTCTTTGCTTTTGCAAAATTTCCATCGGAGCCAAAACTAAGACCTCTTTGATAATAACTATCGACATTTTTAGCACAGCCAAAACTAAAATTTAAAAAAAACAACAATAAATAGAAAATGTATTTTTTACTCATATAGTATAAATCTATCCTCTTTCTTTTTCCCAAATAATATTTTGTTCCTTAACACTCTTAGCATTTCACTTTTATTATATACAATAAAAAATCTTGATATAGTTACAACCAATGAAGGAAACAACATTATGTATCAAAACACCGGAGCATTATTCCATTTATAGATGAAAATCTGGAGCCAGCCGCACCCAGCAAAGAAAACAAAAAGCGTTAGAAGCAGAGTCATAATTATACCTAAAACTAAACCAGGGACAGTAAACATTCTGTGCAAAGGTCTTTTATAGGTTCTAAAATATTTAATACCGAAAAATACACCGGCAATCCCCAAAACAATGTTGAAAAATATAGAAAAATATGGCACATAATCTCTGATTTGATCTGTTACAGATGCGAAAGAAATTAAGTGGAAAGGCGCAAATACCGATAAAAAGCAAAGAGTTGAGAAGATAACTGGAATAAGAACTTTCCCTGGAATGCTTTCTTTTAAAATCATACAGGCCTCCTTTTTTTATCTGCTATGTGACCGGCAGGATAGGTAACATCCTATTTTACCAGATACGATTCACGAGATAGTGCGAAGCGTGGCGTAGCCTCCCCGGAGGGGACTATATACTAAATACTATTCTCTCCCCATCACTTTCTTAAACCAGTTCTTTTTTGATTTTCTTATAAATGTCGGGATATCAAGTTCCTCTCCATCAATAATTGTCGGATCTGCTTTATCAAAACGCCCTCTTGGCGGCGGAAGGATATCAAGCTGCTGCTGTTCCTCTGATTCACTTTTTTCGGCAACGGCACCACCAGCCAGGACAGTAACACGAACCCTTTCATTAAAACTCTCATCTATAGAAACCCCTAATACGGAATTAGCGTCGAAATTTGTCATTTGTTGAAGACTTTTAAGAGAAGAATTAACTTCAAACAAGCCAAGATCTTTTCCTCCTATCATACTCACAAGAACATTTTTAGAGTTCATTAACCTCTGTTTATCTATGAGAGGGCTTGCCAGTGCCATTTCAACGGCGCGAATCGCCTTGTCCCTGCCTGTAGCATCTCCAAAACCAAGCATACACTCTCCACCACCCTTGAGAACCGACCTGACATCGGCAAAATCAAGCTTGATAAGGCTTGGCCTGGTAACAATCAAATACAGGGCGCTGACTACCTCACAAACCACTTCATTTGTAATTTTGAAAGCATCCAAAAAAGAGGTATCCTCTGTCATAATATCAAGCAGCCTATCATTGGGAATGATGATTAGAGAATCCACGTTATCTCCAAGTTTCATAACGCCTTCGGATGCCTGTTGCAGCCTATTTTTACCCTCAAACGAAAAAGGCTTTGTTATCAGAACAACAACGAGGCTTCCGGTTTCCTTTGCAGCTCTTGCAATAACAGGGGCAGCTCCTGATCCGGTCCCGCCTCCAAATCCTGCTGTGATGAAAATAACATCCGCATTTGAACTAGCCTCAAAAAATTCTTTATATGAATTTTCTGCTGCTTCTCTACCTGTAGAAAAAGTGCCGCCGGTTCCTCTTCCAGATGTCAAAGCCCCCCCGATTTGAATTTTTCTATGAGCACTGGAACTTTCAAGAGACCCCGTATCTGTATCTACGGCAATAAGCTCCAGCCCCTCAAAACCCCTTTCAACAACTGTTTCAATGGTATTAATACCGCCGTTGCCTACTCCAAAAAGCTTAAAAACAAGCTTTTCCCCATTATCTTTATAACCAAATTTAAGCATCTTTCACTTTTCCTTCTCTTCTATAGAAAATTTTTCTTCTAAGTAGGCTGCTGCTATACGAAAAAACCTTTTTCAACAGATTTGTCGGAGAAAAACTAAAATATTTCAACTCGCTGCCGTATATAAAACCGAATTTAGCCAGCCCCACACAAGTTGTATATATGGGAGAATCAAGTATGTCAGCAAGCCCGCTAACTTCCAGGGGTTTTCCGATCCTCACCGGCATTTTTAGCCTGGATTTTGCCAGTTCCTGCACCCCGGGAAGATTACAACATCCTCCGGTCAAAACCGCGCCGGAACTCAGAAGCCCTTCATATCTTTCAGCGCGCTTCTTGATAATACCAAAAGTTTCATCCATTCTCATCTCGACTATCTCGGAAAGCTTTTTCCTGGACATTGTTATCTTGTCTTTTCCAATAGCGCCTTCAACAAAAAATTCCTCATTCCTACCCACCATAGATTTCCATGCGCACGCATGTTTTCTTTTTATTCTCTCTGCTATCGGAATAGAAACTTTTAATCCTATTGATATATCATTTGTAACATGATCACCGCCAATTGCTATAACTTCAGAATGTCTGACAAGGCCATCTATAAAAACAATTATATCTGTTGTCCCTCCTCCTATGTCTATGAGCAAAACACCCGAATCCCTCTCTTCCTGCTTAAGTGCAGCCATACTGGATGCAAGAGACTGGACCACCAGGCCTTCAACTTCAAAACCGGCATTTGCAACCGTCTTCACTATGTTGCGCTCGGAAGATACAGATCCGGCAATAATATAAACATCCACATCCAACTGGCTACCCACCATCTCTTTGGGATTTTTTATACCATCCTGCCCATCCACTAAATATTCCTGCGGGAGAGAGTGGATAACATCTTTACCGGGAGGCAGCGATATCTCACAGGCTTTATCAATTACTCTTTTAATATCATTGTCTGTAACAACGCCATCCCTGCTGGTGATCGCGGTTGAACCTCTTGAATTTATACTTTTTATGTGAGAACCCGTTATACTGGCATAGACAGAATGTATTTCCGTTTTTGACATTTTTTCAGCATCATTCACTGCCTCATTTATAGACTCAACAGTACTTTCAACATTTACAACCAGCCCTTTTCTGAGGCCGTGTGACGGCCTTATCCCTGAACCAATTATTTTTATTTCTCCGTTTTCATTTTTTTCCGCAACAACCACACATATCTTGGATGTTCCGATATCAAGCCCCACCACAATATCTTCACCGCTTCTTCTTCCAAACATATAACCTTCCTCACAATACAGGAACCCTGTCAAATCTTAAATCAATGTACTTTTTAATGCGTTCATTTTTTGTTTCATAATCCTTAATAATTTTTACAAGCCTGCTGATATTTTTATCTATCTTCTGATCAAAATTCCTCTTCTGAAATCTGGTAATTATTTCAGGGTCAACAAGCATTCTAACTTCTTTGGTATCCGACACATCTACCGATTCAGGAGAAACATAGGGCCTTACTTCAACATCTAATGTGCACAAAATAAGTCTCAACGCGATTTCGGCATCGGGATCTTTAACCTGTTGCCCGGGAATAAACCCGGCAACGTTTAACCCCTTTATCACAGGCAAATCTTTTTTACAAGTATTCATTATAGGTTCGAGTATAACCCCCTTTTCATCAACAGGATAAAACCTCCCGGACTCAATTTGAGCTATCATTTCTCTCTCATAAACCTTTATATAAAGTGTCTTCGGTATTTGTCTTCTAACTTTCACGAACGCCACATTAGGAAGTAATGCAATGTTTTTGGCAATTTCGTCTAATTTTATCGAGAAAATATTTTGTCCGCTTTTAATTTTTGAAGCACGAAAATAAATTGCCAGGTTGATCAGGATGGCATAGCTGCTGGCCATTCTT
>CBDURG010000091.1:0-7551 GCA_965369805.1 uncultured bacterium | reverse complement strand
AGATATTATAGGAGATAATCACACAGAGAGTAAAAAATATAGAATTTTATTTATAAAACTTTGTGACCTTTGTGGCTTTGTGTAAGCATAAAAAGTGATTAGAAATAAAAAATTATGCTTTACAATATTTCAATTATATGGCAATAATCTTCTTTTATTTAACCCCATCTATTAATTTATAACTATGTGCGGAATAATCGGATATATCGGAAAACGAAACGCTAAGGAAATATTACTTAGCGGACTAAAACGCCTTGAGTACAGGGGTTATGATTCTTCAGGCATAGCTACTATTAATGATAACCAAATATCATGTATTAAATCTGTAGGAAATATATCAAAGCTCGAAAAAAAACTCGAAAAAAAGAGTTTACCCGGGCACGTTGGAATTGCGCATACCAGGTGGGCAACACACGGAGCCCCGCTCCTCAAAAACACACACCCTCACTTTGACCAATTCCGGAAAATAGCCGTAGCGCACAACGGCATAATTGAAAACTATGATTATCTCAAAAAAAGGCTTTTAAAAAAAGGCGTTAAGTTCCTGAGTGATACAGATAGCGAGGTGCTTGTTCACCTTATATCACAATATTACAAAGGTAATCTTTCAGACGCGGTCAGATCAGCGTTAAAGCTCATAGAAGGAACCTATGGCATCGCTGTAATATGCTGTGAAAACCCCGATGAAATTGTTGCCGCAAAAAAAGGAAGCCCCCTTATAGTTGCCGTCGGTAAAAACGAAATGTTTGTGGCCTCAGACATCGCCGCGACGTTAAGGCACACAAAAAAAATAATTCATTTAGAAAACGATGAGATGGTCGTTATGAGAAAAAATTCTTTTGATATAAAAACAATTCATAATAAATCGGTAACAAAAAAAATCGAAAAGGTCTCGTGGAATATAGATATGATTGAAAAAGGCGGCTTTGAACATTTTATGCTCAAAGAAATACATGAACAGCCTGAATCAATAACTAATTCCATGAGAGGCAGGATTGATGAGAAACATTCAACATCCAAACTCGGAGGACTCCTTGTTTTTGAAGACAAATTGAAGGATATAGAAAAAATTGTTATTACCGCATGCGGCACCTCATGGCATGCAGGACTCATCGCCGAATACATGATAGAAGACATAGCAAGAATACCCGTTGAAGTCGAATATGCTTCTGAATTTAGATACCGTAATCCCATATTAAATAAACAAACACTTGTAATTGCAATCAGCCAATCCGGAGAAACCGCGGATACCCTGGCTGCTATCCATGAAGCAAAAACAAAAAATTCAACAATTATGGGTATTTGTAACGCGGTTGGATCATCTATCGCCAGGGAATCACATGGGGGTATATACCTTCATGCGGGGCCCGAAATCGGTGTAGCGTCAACTAAGGCATTCACTTCCCAGGTAACGGTTTTGCTTTTACTTGCGCTTCACCTCGGCCGCACGCGCAATACCTCACAAAGGAAGGCCAACTCTATTTTAGAAGAGTTAAGAACTATACCATCCAAAATTAAAGCTATTTTAAAGGAAGAAAATAGCTTTAAAAAAATTGCAAACCTCTACCGTAACAAAAACAATTTTCTCTATCTGGGAAGGGGATATAATTTCCCAACAGCCTTAGAAGGAGCATTGAAACTTAAAGAAATATCTTATATCCACGCTGAAGGATACCCGGCGGCAGAAATGAAGCACGGGCCTATTGCTCTTATAGATAAAGACATGCCTGTTGTTGTTATTGCGACAAGCGATAATGTTTATGACAAGATACTTTCCAATATTGAAGAAATAAAAGCACGAAACGGAAAAGTTATCGCCGTAGCAAATAAAGGCGATAAAAAGATTAAAAATTTAGCCGATCACACAATATATATACCGAAAACAATTGATGTTTTAACCCCTCTTTTAACGGTAATACCTCTTCAGCTGCTTGCTTATTTCATAGCTGTAAAGAGAGGATGTAATATCGATCAGCCGAGGAACCTGGCAAAAAGTGTTACCGTTGAATAAAACAAATATCCCTCTGTTTCTAATTATGAATTATCCACCTAAACTCAAAGATCCCTCGATGCGGGTCAACTCTCGCTCACTTTCGGTCATCTTATAAAGAAACATAAACAGATCTTTTTGAGCTTTTGTTAATTTGATTTTTCTTCTTGCCATAACTCTCTCGGCAACCTTTATTGCTTTATCAGGCTGATAAACAACAAATACACCGCTGGCCCCCCAGCAAAATGAAGGAACGAATTTTGGAGGAAGCTGAGCTCCAAAAATATTAACATTCAAACCAATAACCGTACCGGTATTAAACATTGAGTTAATCCCTGTCTTGGAATGATCTCCCATTGTCAGCCCCACAAATATTTCCCCCGTATCAACATATTTACCATTAACATATACCCTGACAGTGCTGTAATTATTTTTTAAATCGCTGTCATTTGTGTCTGCTGCAATGTTACACCACTGGCCGATATATGCATGTCCAAGAAATCCTTCATGCTGTTTGTTCGAATAAGAATGCAGTATGCTCTCCTCAACCTCTCCTCCTACTTTGCAAACCTCTCCCACACTCGTTCCTCCATATATCTTTGCCCCTATTTTTACCGTGCTCTTATCCCCTATATACGCAGGACCTTCTATCACCGCGTTAGGAAATACCTTTACCCCTTTTCCTATATATATAGAGCCCTCACTCGCGTCCAATACAACTCCGGGCTTAACTATAGAATCTTCATCTATAAATAAATTCTTTTTATCAAGTATATAAACACCATCGTAGAGCTTGCCCTTTATTTTGCCGCCTTCTGCCAGGTCATCAAAGTCTTTACATATCTGTTTGCCATTCTCGTGGATTATCTCCCACGAGTATTTAAGAACCGTAATGTCTTCAACCTTTACAAATGGAACTTTACCCTTAAGCTTTGTCAGGGCCTTTCCTTCAAGCAACACCTTAGGTGTCATTAATTTCGAGTTATCTTTATTCAATCTCGCATATACAAGCGTCTTGCCTTTAATACCAACCTCTTCCTTCCCCCCAAACGGTATTTGCCTGTTTAAAAGTATACGCCCGTTTATAAAAATGGTGCTTTTGTTTCCATTAACTATCTCGTTTATAGCATCTGTTGTCCGCTCCTTTAATGTTGCAGAAAGGTAATCACGGCAAAACAGGTTTACTTTCGAGCCAGGGTACTTTCTTGTTATTTTATCTCTAAGAAGATCTATTCCACAGCGAAGCTCATATACAGGGCGCATATAAACCAATGGCAATAAATCCACATATCCCTCATCTTCAAATATACATATCATTTTCATATCAAACTCCTAATTGGGCCTGTAACACATAACTATTTTCACCTTATCTTTTATCTGGTAACCATCAAAACTTTTTCTCTAAATTCATCATGCAGTCTTTTGGCTTTTTCAAGATTTTCCGCCTCTGCATAAATTCTTACTATAGGTTCCGTATTAGACCCCCTGATATGGACCCATGATTTATCCCTTATAATTTTAAGACCGTCTGTTTCATCAACCCTCTCCTTAGCCATAAGTTTTTTTAACTCTTCAAGAATAAGTTTTGGTTCTTTATCTTCAAGCTCTATTTTCCCTTTAAACATCACATACTTTGGAAGAGTTTCTATATTTTTAGAAAGTGTTTTCCCTGATTCAAGTAAATACTGCAGGGCAAGAGCACAGGCTACCGGAGCATCTCTTCCTATATGAATATCCGGAATCATCACTCCGCCATTACCTTCTCCGCCTACAACTGATTTGTTCTCTTTCATTTTCAGTGCCACATTAATTTCTCCCACCCTTGTTCTTTCCACAGGGCAGCTATACTCCCGGGCAACATCATCAATTGCCATGGATGTTGAAACATTTACGGTTACTTTTCCTTTCTTCTTTGAAAGAACCAGTTTTGTTGCTATTACAAGTGTATATTCTTCCCCAATCGGGGTTCCTTTTTCATCTACAATGGCACATCTGTCAACATCAGGGTCTACTGCAAAACCTATATCCACTTTTCTTTTCACAACTTCCCCGGAAAGCTGTTTTAGGTTTTCAGGAAGGGGTTCAGGCTCATGCGCGAAATACCCTGTCATCTCCTCGTTTAAAACCGTTACTTCACACCCGAGCTGCTCAAGAAGCTCAGGAATTATGCCTCCCCCGGCTCCATTTACTGTATCAACAACTACTTTAAATCTTTTTTTCCTTAGAGCATCTACATCAAGGTAAGGGAGCGAAAGAACTTTCTGAAGATGGGTTTTGACGGCAGATAAATCCTGACTGATACTTCCAAGCTTATCCCAGGGCATAAAAGCATATTTTTTATTTAAGGCAGCCTGTTTAATCTTTTCGCCGGTTCTTTCGCTTACAAAAAGCCCATCAGCCGATATAAATTTGAGCCCGTTCCACATAACCGGATTATGGCTAGCGGTTATTTCAATCCCTCCGTCAGCATTCAACTCTTTGGTCATTATTTGAACCGTCGGCGTCGATGTTATGCCTATATCCACGACCTTACAACCAGTAGAAATAAGGCCCGCAATAACAGCTGAACTTAACATGGGGCCGCTTACCCTTGAATCCCGGCCTAAAACAATTTTGCCTTCCTTGTTCAGGCACCCAAACGCAGCGCCAAATTGAAAAGCAACCTCGGGCGTTAACGAATCCCCTATTATCCCTCTTACCCCTGAAACACTTACAATCAGCTTGCTCATTACTATTTTTCTCTTTTATTTCTAATGTCTGGCACGCCCGGTTGGACTCGAACCAACGACTTTCTGCTTAGAAGGCAGATGCTCTATCCATCTGAGCTACGGGCGCATTGTTCATTTCTTTAACTGGTAAAGTGGTCGGGGCGCCCAGATTCGAACTGGGGACCTCCTGCTCCCAAGGCAGGCGCGCTAACCAGGCTGCGCTACGCCCCGACAATACAAAAACAAAGTGAACTTTTATAATAAATAGAGATATTAGTCAAGCTTTTGCTTTATAGCTGCATCTGCCTCCTGCAGTGACTTTTTGTCCCCTATGTCAAACCACAAACCATCAAACACGTAGCCATAAACATTGATTTTTTTATAAAGCCACTGAACAAAATGACCCGGAGCATCAGTGTTGCCGCCTTCTGACAGATATTCATCCACCATGGGAAAAATCTGCCTCGGATAATAATACAGGCACATTGAAATAAGTGTGGTTTCCGGGTTAGGCGGCTTTTCAACAAATTTGATTATCCTTTTCTTTTCATCAATTGTTACAACAGCATATTTTTTTGACAGTTCCTTATCACCTACATCATAAAGACATACAGCAGGGCCTCTTTTCTGCGAAAAAGAAGTAAATTTTTCCATATCTACATCAAACAGGTTATCTCCCGCAACTACGATCAAGTCATCGTCAACCTGTTTTTCCTTTACAACAAAATATATGTCACCAACTGCTCCAAGTTTAGTTTCATCTTCCTTCGTATGATCATTTATAACAGTTATCGGAACCCCGTTTTTACTAGAAGAAGCCCATGTTTTAAAATCACCGCTGAATTTTTCGTTTGTAACAACATAAATTTCTTTAAGGCCCTTTAACTTACAAAGAGCATCGACAATATAATCGATCATCCTTCTTTTCCCCACCATTAAAAGCGGCTTTGCCGTATTTCGTGTGAGCGGGTAAAGTCTTGTAGCGTAGCCTGCGGCTAATATCAATGCTTTCAAAAACCCATCCTCCTTGTTTGAATATCCACATTTCCACCTTCAACTTTAACAATAAGGTAATGATGGAACCCACCATTTTCCTGGGAAACTTTAAGCGGAGCTCCAGCCCCTCCTGAGATATGCTGAATCACACCTTTTTTTTCGCAGCGATTATAAAAATGCTCATGGCCTGCCATAAAGTACCTTACACCATATCTGTTAAACAGTTCCACAAGTCTTGTCCTATCTTGCGGGTAACTATCAAAACAAGCCATCTCAGAAGTTTCAACAGTAAAAAGGGGCCTGTGCGCGAAAACAAAAACATGTTTCTTTTTATTAGTTGAGAGAACCTTCTCAAGCCACAAAAACTGTTTCCCGGTAATTTTTGATTCGCTGCCGATTTCTTCCGAATTTAAAATTATAAACCGGCAGTTTTTATGCGTAAATGTTTTATAAAGGCCGCCCAGCTTTTTTTTAAAATAATTCTGGTTCTCTTCACTCCCAGCTATTTCATGTTCGCCCACAGCTATATATTTGGGAATTTTCAAAGTGTTGAAAACCCTGTCAAACTCTCTCATCTGCTTTTTAGTACAGGCCAAATCGGAAGATCCCCAGATAATATCTCCAACACTTATAGCCAGGAAAGGACTCTCATTTTCTATGTTCCTAATTATTTGTCGAAAAACCTTCGGCTGAGGTTCGGTTGCACCATCGGGTCTGTTATTGCCAAAAACTACAAACATCCACTCGTTCTCTCCTGCACATCCGGATAGAAACAAAACAATCAAACAAAGATACAGTAACAAATTTTTCATTTATACAAAGAAACCTATTATTCTTCAAACCCCTGAAAAAGATTTTTGTCAATTAATACCTGGAGGGTATCCCGCGCAATTTCCAGGTCTTCGTGGGTTGGTATTACCATTATTTTCGACATGGAGTTCTTCGTGCTTATAATTATTTCATTTTTACTGTTCTTGCCCTCATCTATTTCGTAACCGATATTCCTTAGTCCTTCACAAACTTTAGTCCTGACAAGCGGAACATTTTCCCCTATTCCAGCAGTAAACACAAGCGCTTCGACTCCTCCAATAACCGCAGTGTATGCTCCTACATACTTCTTTATCCTGTAACAGTACACATCAAGAGCCGCAGCGGCTTTTTCATTCCCTTCCTCAACAGCTTTAAGTATATCCCTCATATCGGATGTTTCTATCCCTGCAAGTCCAAGGAGGCCGCTTTTTTTATTAAGCAGCTTATCAATCTCATTTCTGGAATAACCCTTATGCTCCATCAAATGAAATACAATAGCAGGGTCTATGTCGCCGCACCTTGTTCCCATTACAAGCCCTTCAAGCGGAGTAAACCCCATACTTGTATCAATTGATTTCCCGTTTTTAACAGCCGTCATGCTGCATCCATTCCCCAAATGCACAGAAATTATATTTACTTCATCCTGTTTTTTATGGAGTTTTTCCGCGTATTTTCTGGCAATATACCTATGTGATGTCCCGTGAAAGCCATACCTTCTTATTCCCTCATATTCATAGAGATCATGCGGCAAACCATAAAGGAAAGCGTGTTTGGGGATACTTTGGTGGAATGCAGTATCAAATACTCCCACCTGTTTAATGTTTGGAAATATTTCTTCGCACGCGACTATTCCCATATAATTTGGCGGATTATGCAAAGGGGCAAGTTCAAAACAGTTTTTTATAATCCCCTTTACCTTATTGTCTATAAGAACCGGCCGGGAGACATATTCTCCCCCATGAACAACACGGTGGCCAATAGCCTGGATCTCATCAATAGAAGAAATCACTCCATACTTCTCATGCATAAGAAATTTTACCATTTCAT
>CBDURG010000090.1:0-7685 GCA_965369805.1 uncultured bacterium | reverse complement strand
TTTTTCTATGCTCATCATTTTCCAAAAACTTCCTTTTTAGTTTTTTTACTACATACTAATAATACTATACGCGATATACGGTCTTTTCTATTGTTTTTGCGTCACTGCTGTTCTTATTTCATCAATGGTTGTAGTCGCAGTTCCCAGTTTAGCAACAACAATTCCCGCGGCATAATTGGCTATCACCGCAGCAACTTTTATGTCTGCTCCTACCGCGAGAGCTGCTGTTAGCGAGGATATCACAGTATCACCCGCTCCGGAAACATCATAAACTTCCCTGGCAGCGGATGAAATCTTAAAAGGTTTTTTCCCATTCGCAAAAAGACACATTCCCTTTTCACCCAGAGTCATTAAAACATATTTTGTCTTGAATTTATTCAGCAATTTTTTTCCTACATCATACAGGAGATCATCCCGGTCGATATTCAGCCCGGAAAAAGAATATCCTTCATGATGATTTGGTGTAAACACGGTTGCCCCGTTTAAATTGAAAACCCGGTCCAATTTCGGATCAAAAGCAACAATTTTCCTGCTGTCTTTACACATCTTTATAATCCCGGTAACAAGCTTCTGCTGAATAAGTCCCTTACCATAATCCTCAATTATAACAGCATCAAAATCATTAATTTTGGTTTGGGCAAAATTCAATATCTCTTTGATAATTTTATCACTAACTCTATCTGTCTGTTCCTTATCAAACCTTACAACCTGCTGCTGATGAGCAATTACCCTTGTCTTTACAATCGTACCCCTTTCATTTATTTCTCTTATCCCTTCCAGGTTAACCTTTGATGATTTCAGGATAGAACTAAGTTTTTCCCCGCTCAAATCACCTCCAATCACACCACACATAAAAGAATAAGCACCCAGGGACATTAGGTTATTTACAACATTGGCAGCCCCACCCGGCATATAGCTTTCTTTGGCAACTTTGACAACCGGAACCGGCGCTTCCGGAGAAATCCTGTTTACTTTTCCCCAGACAAAGCAGTCCAGCATCATATCCCCAACAACAAGAATTGAGGCATTTTTAATCTTATCCAGCACACGAAAAATCTCTTCTTTTTTCACTCTTTTCACTTTTCCGTTCCCTTTTATGTTTTTAAGATCTTTGTGAAGATTTTTAAATCCACGCCTACCTCGTTTATTTTATCATTAACGGCCATTCTTTTCCATAGTTAACAGGCGCCGATCCTTAACATTTCAACAGCTTTTAAAGAAACCTTATTCGGTAATAAATCTGTCATGCATTCTCCCTTTGAACAGGTTTTACTGAAACACGGGGCGCACGGCAAGGCCGACTTAAATATATAATTATCTTTTCCTATGGGCCCTGTCCTGTCAGGAGAAGTGGGGCCAAAAAGGCAAATTACCTTTTTCCCCAGTGCCGCGGCAAGATGCATAGCGCCATTATCATTTGTTATAACAAGATCGCTTAAAGACAATATACCCGCCAGTGTAAAAATATTGGTTTTACCAGCCGCATTAAAAGCCTTGTTGTGCCCATAAATTATCCTTTCCCCGCACCCGATTTCTTCCGATGTCCCCGCTATCATGATGCAGGCATCCAGCTCTTTTCGCAGGTTAAAAGCCACCTTCCTGAAATTTTCCATATTCCACTTCTTTGACTTCCACCTCGCTCCGGGTATAAAACATACTTTTGGGCCCCTGGATCCTGTTTTAGACCATAAAAGATTGCCCTGTTTTAGAGACAGATCAGGCAGCTTCAGGTCAAAAACACAACCCTCTTTCTTACCGCAAACGATAGAAGCAAGTGAAATATACCTTTCTGCAGAGTTGGCTTCTTCTCTCCCTATCAAGCATTTTTTATTATAAAACAAAGAAGAAAATTCCCTCGCGTCAGAAAACCCGGCCCTTATCTCCGCACCGCTCAACCAGCTGATAATGCCGCTTCTAAAAAGCCCCTGAAAATCAAGACATATATCAATTTTTTCTGAACGAATTTTAAAAATGAACCTGAAAATTTCAAAAATTGTTTTAGGCAAACATAAAAATCTTCCCCAGTTTTCCCTTTTTATCTCAAAAATCATATCAACGGCATCAACCATCGCGACAACATCTTTAAACTTATCGGAAACTACCCAGTAAATTTTTGAATCGGGCATTGCTTTTTTAACGCACCTGACAGCAGGGATAGTCTGAACCACATCCCCCAGCGAACTTGGTTTAACAATTAGAATTTTTTTCCGAAGCCCTGCCGATTTATTTTGCGACCCTGTCCCCGCGGAAAGATTTGCGCCGCAAATCTGCGGGCCTGTCCCCGCGGAAAGATTTGCACCGCAAATCTGCGGGGATGTAAAAGAGGCGGGGCCAGTACTTAGTTCTTTTTTTAGTTTTTGTTTCTCGCGACAACGAACATTCCTCAGAGAATCAAGATAAATTTCTATAAACTTTTCCCTTTCATCAGTATTTATTACACCAATCAGGTTGTCAATTAACCTCTTTATATTCTTAATCTTTCGCGGCCCGCTTACACTTCGTTTAAAATAAACTCTGTCTGTATCCAATATAAAAATCTTAATCCTGCCGTTAATATTTTTCACAAATACATTTCCGGGCTTTGTATCCCTGTGATAAATCCCTTTGTTATGCATATCAGAAATAAACCGGGCCGCGGAACCGAGAACATCTATTCTCTCATATTCAGATAAAGGGTTTTCCCTGATGTAACAATCTATTCGCTCTAAATCATTTTCAGCAATAGACAAAAAGTACCCCTCTCCTGATGAAGCCTTCACCCCGAGCATAGGTTCGGGTGTATTTATATTTCTTATTTCAAGCCCTATTGCCCCCTTCCATGAATCAATAGCTTTAACTCCCGAAGGGCGTTTGGCATTAACCACATTATACCTTTTTATATACAGATCCAAATCCCCCAGATTGACTCTTGCAATCGTAGTTTTTATATCTTCCTTTATCTTTTTCCCGGTTTTAAAAAGTTTTTTAATGTCTTTAACAGCATCTCCGCATTTCTCTATATATTTTCTTTTACCAACACCCCGAAACCCGCTGTCTCTTATAAAGCAATAATCCTCATTTTTACAAACGGCCTTGCGGTCTCTTCTTTTCCATAAATGATAGAAACTTTCGTCAGTCCCTTTTTCAATACAATCGAATTTACTTCCAAAATCCTCTCCAAAATATCTGTAAAAAAACTTATCCTGGATATCCCTTCCACAGCATTCTCTTAAAAACATATTTACATTGATCAGGTTTAACTTCGAGACAGCATAAGGAACCGCGTCTTTATAAAGCCTTAATCTATGTAAATCTATCAGAAAAAATTTTCCCTCACTTAGAAGGACATTGTCAAAATGGAAATCTTTCTGAAAAACTCCTTTTGTGTGAAGATCTTTTACAAAATCACAAAATTCGAGAATATAGCTTAACGGCTTATCCTTAATTTTTTCCGCGAGTGTCACACTGCCTGGGACCTCCTCGGAAATAAAAATACTTCCGGACATCCTGCTCTTACCCCATGTGGCACCCCACAATCCTGCGGAGGAAGATTTTCCTTTAAAAGTCCCGAACGCTACCGGGTCAGGAACATTTATCCCTGTTTTTTTTAATCTCAAACAATTTTCATATTCTATGCGTGCCTTGCCAGGTTTAAAAATATACCTGACATGATCAAAAAATGACGGGTTAAAGTATATCTTTACGTAGCAATCCAATGTATTAAGCTTTCCCTTAAAAACTTTTCTTGCAGCCGTCTGATCTATCTTTTCCAGCACATCAAAATCCTCAAGCAGCAACGGGAGGCCCTGAAATCCTTCTTTAAAAGAATGCCATTTTATCTTCATCGTTAATTGTCCACTATTTTTATTTGCCTATCCCCCAGCTCTTTCTCATGCCAAAAAAATGCCAGGCCAGGATGCCGGAAGACATAGCCAGCTTTTCCCTCAATCCACGCACCGCAAACACAGTAATAATATTAAGCACAAGATACAAAATCGATCTTATAAATAAAAGAAAACCCAGAGCAAAACACAACAAAATTTTACCGGAAGAACCGTAATATTTATCAAAATAGGAATATCTTGATATATAATATTCAATTCTTGCTTTAAGCAATGCTTCTCCGGCACTTTTGCCCTGAAGATGTAAAACGTCGACATCTGGAAAAATAAAAATTTTTAACCCGCTTTCCCGAACCCTGCGGCAAAAATCACTTTCCTCAAAGAAAAAGAAATATCTTTCATCAAACCCTTTCAGCTTACCGAATATTTCTCTTTTTACAACCATAAAAGCCCCGACAAGCGTTTCAACTTCAAAAGGGCTTTTCCTCGGCCAAGTTTTTCCCGCGTATTTCCGGGGAAAAAGTTTCTTCAGAAGGGATTTATTTATTACCTCGGTTATAAAATCCGGTGTTTTTCCAAATGAGTTTTGTTCTGTACCATCGGAATTCATCAACCTCGCACCGCAAACACCCGCTGAAACACCGGCTTCCATAAATTTAATCAGCGGCTCTATCAAAGATTTAAGTTCGGTATCACTATTTAAAAAACATATTAAACTGCCTTCTGACTCATTAAAACCTTTATTACAGGCTCTCGCGAATCCAATATTCTCATCGTTTTTGACAACTTTTATATCTGAAAAACTATTTTCTATCCTGGAGATGCTTCCATCCATGGAACCGTTATCTACAACTATAATTTCATGCTTAAAATTCGAAAAACGTTTAATAGAATCTATGCACTTAACTGTAAGCCCAGCTGTATTGTAATTTATGATAATGAACGAAATTTTCAAATTCATATGTATCAAACTTACTCCATGACCCTGGACCCTAAATAGCTTGTCTACTTATTCCTTTTTTGTTTTCACTATATACTACATACTCAATACTATATGCGGCTTTTATTCAATACGCATTCTTGAAAGACGCAAACGTCATTATAACTATCCTCAGGTCAAACATAAGTGACCAGTTCTCCATATAATAAATGTCATATTTTGTTCTTCCTGTAATAGATGTATCACCTCTGTATCCGCTAATCTGTGCCCAGCCCGTAATGCCGGATTTTACTCTATGCCTTGCCATATAATATGGAATTTGCTCTTTAAATTTGTATACAAAATGCGGGCGTTCAGGCCTCGGCCCAACCAGACTCATATTTCCTTTCAGAACATTCCAGAACTGAGGGAGTTCATCTATGTTATACCGTCTCATAAAACAGCCGATTGGAGTCCTGCGCTCATCATTTTTTTTAGCCCAAACAGGCCCGGATTCATCCTCAGCACCAAATTTCATAGAACGGAATTTAAAAAGAGTAAAAACTTTACCGTCTTCCCCTACCCTCTGCTGTTTATATAAAAGCGGCCCTTTCGAAGTTGTTTTTATAATTATTCCCAGCACCGGAGTAACAAGCAAAAAGACCATAACACCTATTAACGAACCGGCTATATCAAAAACCCTTTTCAGGATTCTATTGCCTACATGATCAAGCGGAAGCTCTTTCTGCATCATAATTGGGATACCATTTATTTCTTCAAGCCCCAGGCGGGCAACGGTCATCTGCATTACATCAGGAATCATTTTCCAGGAAATCATCTCTTTCGAAGATTTAATAATAAAATCCACTATCTTTTCATGCGACAGCGTTGAAAGTGTTAAAATCATCTCATCCACAATTTTTCTTGAAAAATATTTATCCATATTGTCCAGTGTATCAACAACCTTAAAACCCATTATTTCACTTCCGACCATTTCAGGATGAGTCGTCAGGAAACCAATAACATTGGAAACATACTGCGGGCTATCCCTGAAAGTAACGGCCAGTCTCAATGCTGTATCTCCCGTTCCTATTATTAGAATCCGCTTCTTTTCATGCGATTTTTCAAATATTCTAATCCTTATGTGGCTGACCAAAAGCCTGTATAAATTAATTATCATTATAGAGCTAATTCCTGAGAGAACAATAACCAGTGTTGAGTATTGAAAAGCCCTGTATAATGTTGAGGCCGCGAGAAGTGCCACTACCCCCCAGAGAACAGCTCTTGTAACATTACCTGCTTGATTCCATCTTGATTCAATATTTGAAATATTATAAAGCCCGTAATGAGCGAAAATCAGCATCCAGACAAATGTGGCAACCGGAATAGCTTTCAGGTACGCGTCAAACTCCGGAATTCCTTTATAAATCGGAAAAACAGTATAAAACCTGAAAAGATACACACAGACAAAATTAATGGCAATCAACAATACATCACCACACAATAAAAATAACATTATCAGAAAATCTTTCTTTTTCGGATTCACTATATCTTCTCCATGTTTCGTATCTGGTATCGAATATCTCGTATCTAGTGAAAAACAGTAATTGGCTGGATACTATTCACGATTCACTGCTTTTTAAACTTTTTCCTCCACAAATCTTTTAAACTCTTTTACAAATCTCTCGCGGTTAAATCGTTCGGCATTTTTTCTTATTAAAACCGGATCAAACAATTTTCTCTTTTCCTCAAGAATCCGGACAGCATTGATAAGAGAATCCGCGTCCTGAGAATAGAAAAATATTCCCGTAGGATTATCTTTTCCACAACTGTTTACATCCTTCACAGTTTCAAGCTGTCCGCCTTTCCCATAAGCAATAACAGGTTTTCCCGATGCCTGCGCTTCAACCGGAGTTATACCAAAATCTTCTTCCCCTGGAAAGATAAATGCCCGGCACTTGCTGTAAAAATCAGCCAACTCTTCATCACTCGCCCAACCAACAAACTTTATGTTGGATTTCGCCATTTTCCTAAGTTTCTTTTCATCCTGCCCTTTTCCTATCACAATAAGCGGCTTTCCAATCCTGTTAAAAGCTTCTATCGCGATATCCACCCTTTTGTATGGAGCAAAAGCGCTTACAATAAGGTAATAATCTTCCTCTCTTTTTGAATAAAACCTATTAATATCAACAGGGGGATATATTACCACAGCATCTCTTTTATATCTCCTCTTAATTCTCTGTGCGATGTTCCTGGAATTAGCTATAAAATAAGAAACCCTGCCGGTAGCGCGTTTATCCCATCTGTCGATAAAATTAAGCATCGGTTTTAAAAGCGCGTGCTTTACAGCTCCGGCTTTACCTCTTTTAAAATATTGCTCCGACATATCAGACACATACCGCACTGGTGTATGACAGTAACATATATGAAGACGGCCTTTTCCAGGTATTGCTCCTTTTGCCGCACAGTGGCTGCTGCTTATTACCATTTCATAAGCGGACAGGTCAAAACTTTCAACCGCTTTCGGAAAAAATGGAAGATAATACCTGTAATATTTCTGAATACCCGGAAACTTCTGAATAAATGAAGTAATTATCTTATGTTTCTCTATTTTTTTTGAAACAGTTCCGGGTATATGAATAAGTGTGTAAATGTCCGCTTCCGGAAAAACATCGCATATTGATTCAAGGCATTTTTCACCGCCTCTCATACCGGTCAACCAGTCATGTACAATCGCGACCTTTTTCATTTATCTGAAACTTTCCTGTAAAGATTTAACGTCTTTTCAGCCATTTTTTCCAGCGTAAAGGACTTGACTCTCTCTTGTCCCTTCTGAATAAGTTTCTGCCTAAGATCCCTGTTTTTCAACAGTTTTGCCATTATACGGGCAAAGCCCTCAAAATCAGAGGAAGAAACCATGAGCCCGGCGTCACCAACTATTTCAG
>CBDURG010000089.1:0-7736 GCA_965369805.1 uncultured bacterium | reverse complement strand
TATCAGGATATTGAATATTCGCTTCACCGGAAACTACTTCCTCGATTTCAGGAAGGGAATAAGTGAGGCTTACGCTGAAACACAAAAATATTACTAAAATAAACCGTGTCATAATAAGAACTCCGGGGAATTCTCTAAACGGATAACATACGCTTCTTCCACAGTAAATTCAGAGCCTCTTATACCTTAGTTTTAAGAATCTCATATCGACAATAATTTGTCAACGTTGTAGAGTCCCGGGATCTTGGGAAGTCCCACTTCTTTAACAGTTAAGTGAACTGTACCCAGAACATGCAGAACATTTAGCAATATCCTATTTCTTTTTATTTTTCATCTCTCTATAGTGTCCTCGCGAATGTTAAAACTCCGATTAACGCGGGGCACTCTTTTTTCAAAGCCGCGGCACAAGCATTCGCTGTAGCACCTGTGGTATAAACATCATCAATTATTAAAACTCTTTTACCCCTGATTTTACAACCTTTTTTTGTTTCAAAAGCTCCCTTAAGATTCTTCAGCCTTTGTTTCCGGTCAAGAGATGTTTGCCTGTTTGTCTTTCTGTTCTTTCTAAGAACGTTATACTGGGGTATACCGCTTTTAATTGAAATCATTTTAGCCAGGTACTCAGTCTGGCTAAATCCCCTCTTGGACCTTTCAGAAAAAGCCAGGGGAACAGGCACGAGAAAATCCGCGGAAATATTATCCAGGATCCCAGAATCCCGCATCACCGAAACAATTGCTTTACCTGCTCCGAAGTTTCCACGATATTTAAACTTATGCACCAACACTTTCGCTCTCTTGCAAAGTTTTACTGCCGAAACAGCCGTGTCGTATTGAGGAGGGTTCACCCTGCAGTCAGCACACCGGGTTTCTTCGGGACAAAAAACCTCAATCGGCTTACCGCAGATACCGCAAAGCGGTTTTAATAACGGTTTAAGTAAACGGGAGCAATCAGAACATACATATTGAGGCCCGGCAGATAAAATACCTTTTTCGCAAATAAAACAATGCGGAGGAAAAACTATATTTTCAACTGCTTCTATCCAGGAAGAGATCCCTTTGAGAGCAGAGGATATACTCTTTTTGAAAGAAAAAGAGCAAGAAGAACCAGAACGGCACACGATACAAGACCTCCTTCAAAATATTCAGTCGAACCAAACAAAATATTAAACCAGGCTCCGTCATAATGCGTCGGCACGTCTATAATTATACCATCCGCTTTCATAACAAAAACCCACGCGGTATGAATCCCCATAGAAAAAAGAAGACTGCCTGTTTTAATTCTGGCATCCATAAGTATATAGCTGACAACAAATATGCCGCATATCGCGGGTAAATGCCCGGGGAATAATGTCTCCCCGTCAATTAATAGCGGTTTTACCAGGTGAATAGACGCGAAAACAATTATTGTAATCCAGAAAGCATACCTTTCAGGCCTGAACATCTTAATCTTCGAATACATATAGCCCCTGAAAATTATTTCCTCAAAAGTCGCAATAGCTATACCGGTTAAAAGAGCCGAGCCAATTTTTGCCGACAGTATAGAAAAATGGAATTCGGGATCAGGATATCTCAACCTGAAAAGACAGAAGACCGATAAAAGTATTACAAGAGAAAGAAATCCTGATAAAAATCCCGCAATGTATTTCCTCCCGGCATTAGAAAAATCCAGGCCGAGTTCTTTTTTGCCGATTGAGGATCTTTTACAATCATAAATTAATAGAATAATAAAGATAAGAGCAAAAACCCTTGTCCATATTCTCACGAATGGATAGGAAATGAAAAATTGAATAGCATAGGAGATCGCGGCAGCGGAAAGGCCGGCTAAAACTACCATGAGCAATATGGTATAATCGTTTTTAAATGGGGTTTTCATCTTTTTCTATATTTTTTCACAGTCTTAATCGAAGCCTTAAGTAAAATCTCGCTCTTATCTTCAGACGCGAGTTGAAGCATAATATTGCCGCCTTCTTCAAACACGCGTTTGTTATTTCTCTTTTTCAAACGCGAAGAATCTTCCATCCTTTTTTTAAATAATTTTCTTTCCGAAGCGGAATCTATTTTTATCACACTGATTTTAGTGATATAAAAACACCCGTTCAGACTATTCCCAACTAAAAATTTCCCGTTAGAAAAACCAAGATTTTTAATTTTCCTTCTTTTTCCGGAAGTTTTATAAATTACCGTAATTTTATCTGTTTTCAGGTCAAGGGTACATATTTCCTCTCTCATTGCCATCTCTTCCCTGTCTTCCACAATCTTGGCGCCGGAACGGACTATCCACCCTATTTTTTCTCTGACAAAAGCAATCTCGTTATCAGAAATCCACAGGGGATATTTGTAGCTTACGGTAATAAATTTTTCATTACCGCGCGCCGGCGCGATTTTACTTTCTTCAGCGGTTCCATAGATAGCAAAATTTACGGAACATATACAAATAAACAGGAAAAAATAAGTTTTTTTTGGCATCAAACCCCGTAAAAAACAATTTTATTTTTTTCTTTTTCCAGAATATCTCATGGTAATATAAATTTTGGCCTGACATCTATTGCCGCATATCGTATAACACAAACCTGCCGCTGTCAAAAGCAACTTACAAAAATATCTTTTCCTTCAAAAAAAGCTTTTGTTGAATTATTCACAGTTTTTAATTAATATAAGAAATAAAAACAGTTACAGATTATAAAAAAATATTTACTAAATACTAGATGCCAGATGCTAAATACTGAAGAAAAATGGATATCATACAAAAAAGAATTATAAAAATTGTCACGGCTTTAGCAACTGTCATTTTAATAGGAACAGCCGGCTTTTCATTTTTCAAGCACATTCCTCCTACACAGGCTTTTTATCTTACAATTTCTTTAATTTCAACGGTCGGCAACAGGGAAATCGGCTCACACCCGCTGGAAATGCTCTTCGCGAGTTTCCTTATCCTCACAGGAATGGGAACATTGCTCTATGGAGTATCAAATATTACGGCTTTCGTTATTGAAGGCCAATTAAAAAACATTTTAAGGAGAAATAAAATGATAAAGCATATTTCAAAATTGAAAGACCACTACATAATATGCGGAGCGGGAAAAACAGGAAAAGCGGTTATAGAAGAGTTTTATAAAACAAGACATCCCTTCGTTGTAATCGAAAAAAACGAGGAAAACATTAACTCAATTCCTTATAAAGAAGATATTTTTTACGTTATAGGAGACGCCATAAAGGATGAAGACCTGGAAATGGCAAGCATAAAGAACGCTAAGGGGCTCATCGCGACACTTGACAACGATACAAATAACCTGTTTGTAGTTTTCACCGCAAGGAGCCTTAATCCCAATCTTCGTATAATATCAAAAGCAGTAGAAGAAGAATCCGAAAGAAAGCTTCTCAAAGCTACTGCCAACGCGATAGTTTCCCCCAACAGGATAGGCGGTATGCGGCTCGCTTCCGAAGCCCTGAGGCCGGTCGTTGTTTCCTTTCTGGATTCAATGCTGAAACAAGCTGATATGACACTTCGTATGGAAAGCGCGGCGATATCAGAACATTCAAAGCTGGCCAGAAAAACTTTAGGAGAAGCGGATATTCCCAAGAAAACAGGATTAATTGTGGTTGCCGTAGAACAGACTGAATCCAATCAATACATCTATAATCCAAAAGCTGACCTGATTCTTAATGCCGGAGATAATCTTATTGTCATGGGCAACCTCGAGCAGGTTGAAAAATTAAGAAGAGTTGTTGAATAGCGGTTAACAAATTAAAAGGTTAATTTGAACCTTTTAACTTGTTCTTAAGATATTTTCCTGTAAACGATTTTTTGTTTGATACTGTTTCCTCGGGGGGCCCGGCTCCAATCAGATAACCGCCTTCATCTCCTCCTACAGGGCCCAGATCAATTATATAATCAGCTGTTTTTATTACATCAAGATTATGCTCTATTACTAAAACGGTATTGCCCATATCCACTAATCTGTGTAAAACCTCAAGCAGTTTATTTATATCATCAAAGTGAAGGCCTGTTGTAGGCTCATCCAGAATATAAAGGGTTTTGCCGGTACTCTTTTTTCCAAGTTCAGAAGAAAGTTTAACTCTCTGAGCCTCTCCGCCTGAAAGCGTAGTTGCCGGCTGGCCTAAGTGAACATATCCAAGGCCGACATCCCATAAAGTCTGAAGCCTTTGCCTTATCTTCGGAATATTTTTGAAATGTTCCAGCATTTCACCAACTGTCGAATCCAGAACCTCTGAAATATTAAAACCCTTATATTTAACTTCCAACGTCTCACGGTTATATCTTTTTCCTCCACAGGATTCACACTCTATATAAACATCAGGTAAAAAATGCATCTCTATTTTCAGGATTCCATCTCCCCTGCATGCTTCACAGCGCCCGCCCTTAACATTAAAACTAAACCTTCCCGGCATATACCCTCTTATTTTAGATTCGGGGAGGCTAGCGAATAGATCCCGGATAAATGTAAACACGCCGGTATAAGTAGCAGGATTCGACCTTGGCGTTCTTCCTATAGGCGACTGGTCAATCAGGATTACCTTGTCTATATTCTCAATTCCTTCAATTCTCTTATGAGCCCCCGGTTTTTCCTTTGAACCGTAAATCTTCTGAAATAGTGCCTTTCTCAAAATTTCATCAACAAGTGTGCTTTTCCCGGAGCCTGACACACCGGTTACACAAGAGAATCTGCCTATCGGTATTTTTACCGTTATATTTTTCAGGTTATGTTCTCTGGCTCCAACCGCTTTCAAATATTTCATTTTATTTGAAATATGTCTTCTTTCCCTCACAGGAATTTCTTTTTCTCCTCTCATATAGAGTCCCGTCATTGATTTTTCATGTCTGATAAGCCCTTCAACTCCTCCGGTATAAACCAGATGCCCTCCATTAAGACCGGCTCCCGGGCCAAGATCTACTATAAAATCACCAGAGCGGATTATTTCTTCATCATGCTCAACCACTATAACAGTATTGCCAAGATCTCTAAGATGCTTCAAAGTTGATAAAAGTTTTTCATTATCTCTTTGATGAAGCCCTATGCTGGGCTCGTCCAGTATATACAAGACACCTACAAGACCGGAGCCTATCTGCGTCGCGAGTTTTATCCGCTGAGCTTCTCCCCCGGACAGAGTAGAGCTTTTCCTGTCAAGAGTAAGATACCCAAGCCCAACATCATCTAAAAAGCGAAGCCTTTCCCCTATTTCCTTGAGAAGATCCACAGCTATCTTTTTCTGAACCGGCAGCAGTTTGAGGCCGCCCATAAACATAATTGCCCCACTTACAGGCATTTTAGTAAGTTCAACTATAGACTTTCCTCCAATCTTTACTGAAAGGCTCTCAGGTTTTAATCTTGCCCCCCCGCACTTTTCACATTTTATCTCTCCCATAAATTTCTGGAGATAAACCTTAACACCATCACTATCCGTTTCTCTGAATCTTCTTTCCAGATTCGGGATAACACCTTCAAATGGTTTCTTAAAATGCCTCACTCCGCCTCTTTTCCAAAATGAAAAATGGACATCATCATCCCCCGAACCGTACAGCATTATCTCCTTTTCCCGATTTGAGAGTTCTTTCCACGGAAGATCTATATCAATTCCATAATGAGAACACACCCCTTTCAAAAGCCTTTTATAATAAATTAAAAGAGATTTTCCGCCTCTTTTCCATGGAGCAATTGCCCACTTATTTAAAGATTTATCAACATCGGGAACAATTAATTCCTTAACAAAGGTTAACCTGTTGCCAAGGCCATGGCAGGAAGAACACGCGCCGTAAGGACTGTTAAACGAAAACATCCTGGGAGATATTTCATGAAAACTTATACCGCAGGAAGGACAACTGTTCTTTTCACTGAAAACCTTATCCTCAATCCCCTTCTTAGATTCGCACCGCAGGATAAGCTTACCCCCCGCTGTTTTCAGCGCGGTTTCAACCGAATCATTAAGTCTTCTGCCTATTCCCTTCTTCAAAATAAGCCTGTCAACTACCACTTCTATCGCATGCTTTTTATTTTTATCAAGTACAATTTTATCTTCCAGTTCAAAAACCGAACTGTCAACGCGAACCCTGGCAAAACCATCCCTTGTCAAACCTTCAAAAACCTTTTTATGCACGCCTTTCTTGCCCTCTATAACAGGTGCGAGGATCATAATTTTCAAACCGTCTTCAAGCTTTTTTATTAAATCGACTATTTCTTCAGCGGTTTGTTTACTTATCAGTTTGCCGCACTTATAGCAAAAAGCCTCTCCCACGTTCGCGAACAGCAATCTTAAATAATCGTAAATCTCCGTAGAGGTAGCCACCGTTGAGCGCGGATTAGAACTGGCACTTCTCTGTTCAATCGATATAGCCGGTGAAAGGCCCTCAATATAATCAACTTCCGGCTTTTGCATCTGCCCGAGAAATTGCCTCGCGTATGCCGAAAGGCTTTCAACATATTTTCTTTGACCCTCAGCATACAGAGTATCGAAAGCAAGAGAAGATTTCCCGGAACCTGAAAGGCCGGTAATTATAACAAGCTTATTCCTGGGAATATCCAGGCTGATATTCTTAAGATTATGCTGTCTCGCGTTTTTTATCTTTATAAAATTTGGCGGACTCATACTTTAACCCAAATGTTCCATAAGTTTTGTATATCTTTTTAATACAACGAATGTTAATTGTTGATTATATCCAAAGGGCTTGAAATCGCCGCAAAGTTTTTTTCCATTACATGAGTGTAGATTTCCGTAGTCTTTACATCAGCATGGCCTAAAAGTTCCTGTACAACTCTTATATTAACGCCATTTTCAAGCATATGTGTTGCGAAGCTGTGTCGAAAAGTATGACACCCTATCTGTTTCATAATACCTGCCCGCAATACCGCGAGTCTCACAGCTTTTTGCAATCCTGATTCGAGAACATGATGCCTTCGAAATATTTCCATTCGCGGATCCCTGCTTATTTTTTTTGATGGAAAAACATATTGCCAGCGCAAATCCTTTGCCGCGGTTGGATATTTTCTCGATAGAGCATTGGGAAGATAAGTTTCTCCATATCCTTCAGATAAATCAGATTCATGGATTTTTTTAACTTTTTCAACCTGAACAAGCAAATCTTCCTTAATGGATTCGGGCAATAAAGTTATCCTGTCTTTTCCTCCTTTTGCCCCTCGTACATATATCTTATTTCTTTCAATGTCCAAATCATGAACACGCAAGCGAATACATTCCATTAAACGAAGCCCGCAGCCATACAACAATCTAGCCATAAGTAAGTGATTCCCCTGCATTTGACATAAAACACGTTTTACTTCATTTTGTGTCATAACAACGGGAGGACGTTTAAATCGTTTTGATTTAACAGGTTCGATTTGCCCTTCAATTGGAATATTAAGAACATTCCGGTAAAGAAATATAATGGCATTGAGAGCCTGGCGCTGTGTAGACGCGGAAACATTTTCATGGGCCGCTAAATGGCTAAGAAAGGTTTCGATTTCGGTTTTCCCCATATTTTGGGGGTGATTTTTACAATTATGAAATTTAATATATCGAACTATCCAATCACAGTAAGTCTGTTCCGTCCGGTACGCGTAATGATGATACCTGAGCACTTCTCGTACCTGCTCCATAAGTTTTAATTCAGGATTGGGCTTGAATTTCCTGTTGATTTCCATTATACTCTCCTCAGTTAAGTACAGCAATTGACAATATATAACAAAAACATGGAAAATGAAAAGGATTTTTTCCATATTTTA
>CBDURG010000088.1:0-7911 GCA_965369805.1 uncultured bacterium | reverse complement strand
TGTCAGGTTGTTTTTTATTTGTAACAAATGCTTTGCCGGATGAAAAAGCTCAAAATGAGAGCCTGGGAAAGCTTCTGGCTGACGCTCTTGAAAATAACCTGCAGATCGCGGCGGTATACAACGAGTGGAAAGCTGCTGAATATAAAATCAGCTCTGAGAGAAGTCTTCCTGATCCGGAAGCGAGGTACAGCCGTTTTGGCGAAGAGGTTCAGACCAGAGTCGGGCCTCAGGAAAACAAATATGGAGCTTCAGTAAAGGTGCCCTTCCCCGGAAAATTAATCTATAAGGGGAAAGCTCAATCCGCGCGTGCTGATATATTGGGGGAAAAGTATGAATCAATAAAACGTGAAGTGATTAGAAATGTAAAATTTATTTACTATGACATTTTCTGGGTGGACAAAGCAATACAGGTTACTGAAGAGGAAAAATCAATTCTTGAAAGCCTGGAGAAAGTTGCAAGGCGCAGATACGAATCCAACTTTTCACCGCAGCAGGATGTCGTTAAAATCCAGGTTGAGCTTTCAAAGCTGGTGGATAAACTTCTTATTTTAAGTAAGAACAGGAGGAGCCTTGAGACGAAGCTAAATGTGCTTCTAAATAGGCGGGAAAAGACTTTAGTTGCTAAGGTTTCAGGAGTTGAGCCTGCCATATTTAAATATAGCATAGAAGAACTGCAGAAGATGTCAAAAGATAAGAACCAGGATCTTCTTGCGGCAGGTATTGATATAGAGAAAGCGGAGTATGAAAAAACTCTGGCGAGAATGGAGTATTTTCCTGATTTTAGTTTCGGCTTTGATTATATCCAGGTGGGAAGCGGGTATACCATGAGCCCTGATGACGGGCAGGATGCCTGGATGGGTACTGTTTCTATTACTCTTCCCATATGGTTTGGGAAAAATAATGCCCGGATTAACGAAAAAGAGTCTTTGCTGGAGGCGTCTAAAAATAAGTTTGAAAGTGCTAAAAACAGGGTAGGTAATGAAATTGAAGATTTTTATTATAAAATAAGAACAAACAGGGAAATTGTCACTCTTTATAAAACAGCGTTGATCCCCCAGACAGAACAGTCTTTTGAAACCTCAAAGGCCGCTTATGAGAGCGGAAAGGCTGATTTTTTAAACTGGCTTGATTCCGAAAGGGTACTTCTTCAAACGCGTTTGGCGTATTATAAAGCTATAGTCGATTACATGAAATCCATTGCTTATCTGGAAAGAATTGTGGGAGAGGATTTGTAAAAAAATGGAGGGATGAAAACTATGAAAGGCATTAAGATAAAGCGGGTGAAAAAAGCTCTATTATATAGTTTGGTTCTTTGTATTGTATTGGCAGTGCCATTTTTTGTTTCTTCATGCGGCGGAGAAAAAAGCCGCGGCCCTGAAGATAAAATGAATGAAGCCGTTGACTACTATACATGCGGAATGCATCCGGACGTGAAAATTTCCCCTGAAGAATATGAAAGTGGTTCAAAACTTTGCCCAATATGTAATATGGCCCTGATTCCTGTGGAAGCAAAAAGCGAAAAGATTGCTGGACATGGGCAAAAGCAGGAAAAAGTTTATTACGGCTGCGGGGTGGATACCGATGGCAGATGTCCTCATTGTGATTTGGGGGAGCCCGACGGCAAATGTATATGCGGGGAGCATTCATTTGTAATAATGGGAGAAAAAATGAATTGCCCGGTATGTAAAGAGCCGCTTAAAGAGTTAACCCGTGGTGAAGCAGACAAATACAGGGCTGTCGCGGGAAGGGTTAAGATAAAAGGTGAACAGTCAAAGCTTGCCGGCGTAAGAACTGAGCCTGTTGAAAAAAGGCATTTATATCAAAAGATTCGCGCTGTTGGAAAGGTTGCCTATGATCCGGATCTATTTGTCGCCGAAGAAGAGTATATATCATCATTAAATGCTTTTGATAAAATATCCGCCGGAAATGTTCCCGGCATCAAAGAAAGGGCTCAGGGACTGGTTGAATCGTCGGCAGGAAAACTCAAGCTTTTGGGCCTGAGCGGTGTGCAGATAGAGGAATTGGAAAAAACCAGAAAAGCCCATAGAAACCTTATTCTTCCGGAAGAGAAGATGTGGGTTTACGGGGAAGTTTATGAATACGAATTGCCATGGTTAAAAGATGGACAAAAGGTTATTGTTACGGCATCCGGTGTTCCGGGTGAAAAGTTTGAAGGGGTTATCGTGTCAATTAATCCCGTGGTTGATCCAAAAACACGGTCGGTTAAATTCAGGACTGAAGTAAAGAATCCGGGCCTGAAATTGAAACCCGAAATGTATATAGATATAGTGATCCATGGCATGTATGTAAGCCCGTCCGGTTCTCATATGGTTCTCGCGGTTCCAAAAGATGCTGTTCTTGATACAGGGCTTAGGAAAATTGTCTGGGTTGATGAAGGGAAAGATGAATATGAGGGGCGGCTGGTGGAGGTTGGGCCGGAGACAATGGCGGAAGTTAACGGCAAAGAAATAAAGTTTTATCCTGTTTTAAGGGGTTTGTATGAAAATGAAAGTGTTGTAACAAAGGCAAATTTTCTGATTGACTCCCAGAGCCAGATTACAGGCCAGGCGTCATCTGTTTACGGCGGGTCACTTGACGGAGGCCGGGATGACGGCGGTTCAATGCCATCAGGCCATCAGCATTAAAGCCGGAGAAATATGCGTATTAAGAAAAAGGATTAATTATGATTAATAAATTAATTGAAAACTGCCTTAAGAACAGATTTCTGGTTATAACTGTTTTTATATTTATTGTGATTGGCGGATATTATTCAATGAAGAACACTGCTGTTGATGCTATTCCTGATATTGGAGAGCTGCAGGTTATTGTGTATGCTGACTGGCCGGGCAGAAGCCCTAAAGATATAGAAGACCAGGTTATTTATCCTTTGACGACCGGCCTGATGGGGATTCCAAAGGTTAAAGTAGTGCGCTCGACCTCGGCCTTTGGCTTTGGGCTGGTTAATATGATATTTGAAGATGATGCTGATTATTATTGGGCACGCACGAGAGTGCTTGAAAGGCTTGATTTCGCTAAACAGAATATCCCGAAAGATGCGAATGTAACACTTGGCCCGGATGCGACGGGCCTTGGCCAGATTTTCTGGTATACGGTTGAAGCCGTGCCTACCGCCAGGCAGGGTGAAGGTTATGACCTGTCTGAACTCAGGACAATTCAGGACTGGTATATCAGGTACCAGCTAAATTCAGTGAAAGGGGTTTCTGAGGTCGCATCTGTAGGCGGGTATATTAAGCAGTATCAAATAGATGTTGATCCTAATAAGCTGTTTGCGAATGAGATTAAACTTCACGAGGTGATAAACGCCGTTCAGAATTCAAATTTAGACGTAGGTGCCAAGGTTTTTGAAGAAGGCGGAATGGAATTTATTGTCCGGGGTGTGGGCTTTATCAAAAATGTATCCGATATTGAGAATATAGTTATTGATGTTAAAAACGGGGTTCCTATTTACGTTAAAAATATTGCGACAGTAACCATTGGCCCTGAATTCAGGAGGGGAGCCCTTGATAAAGAGGGAAGAGAAGTTACCGGCGGCGTTGTAATAATGCGCTACGGCGAAAATCCTTTAAAGGTTATAGAGCGTGTAAAAGAAAAAATAAAAGAACTTTCCGTTGGGCTTCCGGAAGGTGTTCAAATAGTTCCTTTTTATGACCGTACAGGTTTAATTCAGCGTTCCATAAATACCTTAAAAACCGCGCTGATACAGGAAATAATTATAACCCTATTTGTTATAAGCGTGTTTTTGCTGCATTTCTGGGGCAGTATTATTATTTCGCTTGTCCTGCCGGTCGGTATCCTTATCGCATTTATACTTATGGGTTTTCTTGGTGTCGGCGCTAATATCATGTCACTTGGAGGCATAGCCATAGCAATTGGTGTGATGGTAGATTCAGGTTGTGTGATTGTTGAGAATATTTACAGGAGAATAGAGGAGAAGCGCAGAGAGCTGAATGTTCAGCGTTTGAGCCGGGACGTAAGATTACAAACGTGCGTTAAAAGTGCCGGGGAGGTGGGCAGGCCTGTATTATTCAGTTTGCTTACAACAATTGTCGGATTCATTCCTGTTTTTGTATTAACGGGCCAGGCAGGGAAACTTTTCAGGCCTTTGGCTTTTACAAAAACATTCGCAATGGTAGGCGCGGCTATTATAGCGCTGACCCTGCTTCCGACCCTGTGTTATTACCTTTTAAGAGGGAAATTGCGCTCGGCCGAAGAGAATATTACAACGCGGAGTCTTCATAAGCTTTATAAGCCTGTCTTAAAATGGTCTCTTAACCATAAGTGGATTCCTCTGCTGTTATCCTTTTGCATTATTGCCGCGGGATTATTTTGCGCTTCGCAAATGAAACAGGAGTTCATGCCTCCTTTAAATGAGGGGGACCTTTTGTTTATGCCTGTTCTTCTTCCGGGTGCTTCTTTAACTCAGGTAATGGAAGTTATGAAAAAGCAGGATATTATAATAAAAGAAGAGTTCCCTGAAGTCGAGTGGGTTGTGGGCAAGCTGGGAAGGGCTGAGACTGCTACGGACCCCGCTCCCGTAGGTATGATTGAAACAATAATTCATCTTAAAGACAAGAAACACTGGAGGAAAGGATTAACCAGAGAGAAACTGATTCAGGAAATCCAGGAGAAAACCAGGATGCCCGGGGTAAGCCCTATAATGACTCAGCCTATAAGAAACAGGATAGATATGCTGGCCACCGGAATTCAAACCCCTATTGGCGTTAAGATATTCGGGCCTGACTTAAATAAGATTGTAGATATTGGAATTGAAATTGAAAAGATTGTAAGTAAGGTTGAAGGAGCGGTCAGCCCCTTCGCGGAACGTTCATCAAACAGGCCTTATTTTGAGATAGAGGTTGATAGAGAAAAAGCCGCGAGGTACGGCTTAAAAGTTGGCGATATCCAGCATATAGTTATGACAGCGGTTGGAGGGATGAATTTGACAACGACCGTTGAAGGAAGGGAACGATATCCCATAAGGATTCGCTATTTGAGGGAACTCAGGGACAGCCCGGAGGCATTAAAAAGGGTTTTTGTGCCTTCGGCTGACGGAAAACAAATACCCCTTACAGAGGTAGCGAACCTAAAGAAGGTTCTCGGGCCCGCAGTAATAAACGCTGAAAATACACAGACCTATGCGAGGGTTTTTATTAATGTTAACCAGGATAAAGTTGGCCTGATTGATTTTGTGAAAAATGCCCGGAAGTCTGTTCAGGAAAAGATCAGTGCCGGTGAACTAAAGCTTCCCCCTGGATATTTTATCTCCTGGTCAGGCCAGTTTGAATCTGAGATAGAATCAAGAAAACGGCTTCTGCCGTCTTTGTTTATATCTCTTGGAATTATAATGGTACTGCTTTATATGGCTTTTAAAAAGTTTGGCTCGCTTCTGATCCTCTCATCCGGTATACCTGTTTCACTGATGGGCGGCATAATTCTTCTTTATTTCCTGGGATTTAAATTTTCCACTGTTGTATGGGTCGGGTTTATTGCCCTGTTCGGCGTGGCTACTGATAATGCTGTTGTTTTGCTTTCAACTTTTGATAGTTTATTTAAGGAAAAAGCTCCAAAGACGGTTGAACTGATACGAAACACAGTTTTAGAGGGCGGTATGCTTAGAATAAGGCCCGCGGCAATGACGGCAATGACAACAATTCTTGCCTTGATTCCGATCATGTTTTCGACGGGCACAGGCTCAGAAATAATGAAGCCCATGGCAGCGCCTACCATTGGGGGGCTGGTAACGGCTACACTCTCAAATCTTATACTTGTACCTGTATTATACAGTTGGTGGTATGAAAGATCTGTGAAGAAAATAAAATAATATGCTTTGCAAATTTAAGCCGGGATAGATTGTGTGTAATTTCTGTTCCCGCGTTTTATTGGTTATTCTGTACTATTTTTTTCCAGAGAATCTTTAACCTGCGAAGCAAGTCTATTATTGGGGTCGAAGGAAAGATAAGAGCTTACCAGCTCAAGTCCCGCGTTTGGATTTGAGAATTTTTCCGATTCAGCACAGATAGCCAGAAACTTTTTAGAAGCGTCTTCCAGAAACTTGTCAAAACGCAGGGCCTTAAGGAAAGACATAGCTGTCTCAATCGGTTCATAGGGGATATCAAGATACCTCGTTTCAAGTTTGCTCATTGCCTCACAGTAGAAGAGAAAAGCCATGGGGTTGTCGGTAAGATTTTCAAAGTAGTTGAAGTTACCTGTTTTGAGTTTAAGGATTTTCGCGATATCTTTAAAAGATTCATCAAGAAGGATAAGGATATCCTCATGGTTTTTACTCTGATAGTTCTTTTTGAAAATTACTTCTTTTTTCTTTGATTCAAAAAGAGCGGTATCTATTTCAAATCCATTATCAATATCTATGACACCGAAAATAATATAATCGAGATTAAGCTCATGGCAAAAATTATCCAGCATATCAGGATTAAAAATATTATTGAAAATAAAATATCTTAAACGATTTTCTTTATTCTTTCCTGTAAAAAGGTAGGAGAACCCTTTTATTTCTTCAATGTAATTGAATGCTTCAACAAATCTTTTTGGAAATTGCCTTGTAAAAGTTCCCACGGCTGGATTTTCACCTTTTGCCGCGAACTGCAGTATGCCGATAGTGGGTTTCTTAAGCTTGGACGGTTTTTGGCCAATTACATTAAAAGTGAGATTCTTGCTATCACTGAAACTTATGATTGTTGTATTGTCATGGTTTTTCATATATTCCTTCTTATCATATCTATCGTTTTCTATAAACTCTCAGGGCCGCGAACTTTGCGGGGAGAAGTAGAGTGTTAATAATAAGCAGTCCTTTGAATTGTGTCAAGTGTAACAAAATAATGGAAAATGGATTCCCCTTGACTTAACCATTGAAGTGGAATAATATTATGACAAATTTTGAGACAGGGGGTTGGAAGGCAAGATATGCGAAAGTTGTCTAAAATAGGCAGGTTCTTTAAAGTACCCACGTTCAATTTTTTAGGATGCAAAGTTTAACCCCGATATAATTTCGGGGTTTTTTTATTGTCTGAAAAAAGGAGGCTAACTTTATGAGATGGAGATGTAAAGAAATTCACCTTTCTAAGATGGGCGCCCAACGCGGCAGAAAAAAAGGTGTCTGCGCGAAATTTGTTTCACCTGAACAGGATAGCTCAAATTATTATGCAATTTTTCCTGTAGGTGAAGGGAAAAAGCATATAAAGGATTAAAAGCATATTTTCCTGTTGAGTTCTTTTTAATACATAAGTTAGGGGATATGACAGAGTGAAAAATTTTTGTTTGTTTCTATTAATTATGTTTGTGATGGGGTCTGTTACATCATGCGGGAGAGGGGATTCTGTGGCAGTGGTAAAGGATAATTCGGGGCCTGTCCCCGAGATTAAGAAGATTGATGCGGCAGGGTTAGACAGTCTTCTCGCCGATAACAAAGGCAAGGTTGTAATACTGAATATTTTTACTACATGGTGTTTTTACTGTAAAAAAGAAATGCCGGGTTTAATAGATTTATACGGAAAGTATAAAGATAAAGGGTTGGAAGTTATGGCTGTTTCCTTAGACAAAGCAAATGTTGATAAAATACAAAGCTTTGTTGAGAAAAATAAAATAAATTTTCCTGTTTTTCTAAATTCCGGAGGGATAGTCTCTAAATATTCAGTTACCGGGCTTCCCCATACGGTAATTTACGACAGGAGCGGAAAAGTGGGAAAAACACATGTTGGATTTGGAAGTAAGGATTTTTTTGAGGAAGAGATAAAAAAGTTGCTTTAATCCAGAGAGATTTTCTTAATTCCCTCAATGTTCCGTAATTCTTTGAAAAGCTTTTTTGGTCCTGCTTCTTTTTGTAAGCGTACGTTTGTTCTTAATTCCGTTATTGCTGTCTCGATCTCTTCTACT
>CBDURG010000087.1:0-7968 GCA_965369805.1 uncultured bacterium | reverse complement strand
TGAAAAAAAGGAACTATGCCCTCGAACATTCATAAGAGATGAGAAAAATAATTTCCTTTACGATATTTTAGAAATAGTTTCGCAAAATAACCCAGTCCTGACTTTGAAATCGCTTGAATTTGATATAAAAAAGCAGCCTGTTCAATCAAAGAAAGCATTAATCCTCCGGAAGGACTTCCTAAAGGCTAAATCTGAACTATTATTTAAAATAGTTAAAGCTTTGAGCTATATAGTTAAATATAAAAAATTTAACCGGTTTTTTACTAGTGAAAAGCGAGAGAAAATTCTATCTTTGCATTTGGGCCTCTATCAAATTGATGAAATCTTGAGGGGGTTTATAGGTAAGGGATTTGATGTTTTTACATTAAGTGATGACGAAATATTATTTTTGAACGGGTTCCTTGACAACAAAGTTATTGATTTGTCTAATAAAAAAAATTCTAATTTTTTGAAAAATATCCATGAGGAGTGTGAAAAAGCGGCAGAAAATATTTGCGACAGTGTGGAATTATTCAAATGGGTAGAAGAAAAATGCGGGCTGCCTGTAAAGCCCTTGATTATCCCTTATCTGAAACATTTTGTAATTAAAACCTGTTTTGAAATTATTTGTTCCACCAAAAAATTTCTGGATTTCTTTAATTCCAGGAGAATAGATAGATTGGTAGCCACCAGTAGTGCCGGCAAACATGTTAAAGGGGCAATTTTAGCGGCGAAGATACTTAAAATACACACCATATGTTTTGAACATGGAATTCACGCCTATTTCGATAAGCTTATTACTCTTACGGATCTTGATCCATTTGATGTGTATTTTACCACGGATCCTCTTTCACAGAATATGTATGCCGATAACAAAAAGCTTGAGTTTATAAAACCGTGTAAGGTTTATCAGTCTTCTCATTACCTCTCACGTATTAAATCGAATTATAGCAAAAAGAACAGGGGCCGTCCGGAAAGTAAAAAGAAAACCATACTATATGTTCCTACAAAAGTTGTAAGCTACAGAAGGTCTATAACAGTTCCGACATATGCTGTGGATTGGTACTACACATACCAGAAAAAGATTATTGATTATTTTGCTTCTGTTAAAGAATGTAATTTTATTTATAAACAGCCGAAAACAGACTGGGATATGCCGGACAAATCGATTATTCCTTCTTTTAACGGAAAGGAAAAGTATTCTAATATTTCGGTTGAAACCGGCCGTTTAAGCGGCTATTTCTCGAAGGTGGATGGAATAATTTTAGACCGCCCTACAACATCCACGTTTGAAGCTGCGGTTTCCGGATTGCCTTATCTATGTCTTTGCGCGGATTTTGTGTCTTACGGACTGCATGATACCTTCAAGAATTTTTTTGGTAAAAACCTGCAGATATTTTCCGGTTATGATGAAGCCATAAGGTGTGTAAAAGATTTTATGCAGTCACCGGCGGAAGATTATATTAATGAATTAAAGCTTGATGAATATGATTTTAATAAAGTTCTTTCATCTGTTGGATTAAATGATGGGGTAGAGGAAGAATAGAAAAGGCGTTATATGTCTAAGAAAAAGGAAATATTAAAACATACTGCTTTTTACTCAGCAGCTAATATCATAACGCAAGCTATTGGCGCGATCGGAGCTATTCTTTCAAGGAAGTTTTTGGGGCCGGTGCAAGTAGGAATATGGGCGATTCTTCAGGTGATGTTGAATTTCGCGAAATATATTACCCTTGGAACAACAACGGCAATTAACATTGAAATACCCTATCAGATAGGTAAAAAGGATGAGAAGGCAGCAGATAAGATTAAAGACATCGCGTTCAGCTTTATTACCGTTGTTTCAACTGTTGTCGCGATCGGTATAATAGGTTATGCTTTTTTATTCAGGGAGAAGCTTTCAGAAGAACTTTTTTATGGACTTATCTTTGTTTCGATAATTATTATACTTCAGAGAATAAATAATTTTTTCATTTCGGTTCTCCGGGCGTATAAGGGTTTTTATATTGCCGGAAAACAAATGGTCTTATCCGCAATTGTAAACGTTATTCTTGTAGGTACCCTCTCATATTTTTTTAAGATCTACGGATTTATGTGGGCCACAGGGCTTAGCCTTATTTTTAATATAGGTTACATATACTATCACAAAAGATATAAATTCAAAATTGCCTGTGATTGGAAAAAGCTTAAAAAGCTTATACTTTTTGGACTTCCTCTGAGAGCCCTGGGCCTTATGGGGACTCTCTTCAGATCTATTGACAGGATAATGATAGTAAGCATGATTGGATACAGGTTTATGGGGTTTTATTCCATCGCGATAATGGCGTGTAATTATCTGACCAGCATTCATACTTCGTTAGCGGTTGTTTTACTGCCGCATTTCCAGGAAAAATTTGGAGAGAAAGATGATAAAAACGATTTGAGAAAATATCTGAGCCAATCGGCTGCCGCATTTTCGGATTTTTTGCCGATTGTAATAGGCTTGACATATATATGCGCGCCTTATTTTATAGGATTACTTTTGAAAAAGTTTGCTGAAGGTATACCGGCGTTAAAATTTCTTGTTTTGAGCATATATTTTGTCGCTCTGGGCAATGTTTATGGAAACTACCTTATTACCATTAGAAAGTATCTTGTAATGTATCCGCTGATAGTTATTTCATGTATTCTTTCGGTAATTTTGAATTACCTGGCTATAGGTTCAGGGTATGGTATTGTCGGCGTGGCGATTGCGACAACCATCTCTTTGGCGTTTCATTTCACGGTTGTTTTTCTGGCAGCGGCATCAACAATCTTTTCCACGGTTGAGATAGTTCGATATTATGCGGCAATAATGTGTAAATTTTTGCTTATGGCTGCGGTACTGTTTTTAATGGACTATTTTATCATGAAAGATGAATTTTCAATTCTGAATGTTTTTACATGTGCTGTGATTTATAGCGTTTTGTATATACCCTTCCTTATTAAAATAAACAGGGATTTTGATGTTTTAAAGAATATTAAAGAGAGGCTTTTGAAAAATAAGTAAGATAAGGACATAAGAGAATCTATGGCAAACAACATACAATTTATAGCCGAGGTATCAAGCAATCACAATAAAGACCTGAATCGCTGTTTAAAATTTATTGAAACAGCGAAAAATACAGGCTGTGATGGAATAAAATTTCAGCTTTTCAAGATAGATAAACTTTTTGCTCCTGAAATATTAAATGCAAGTCCCCGGCACCGTGAAAAACAAAATTGGGAACTTCCATTAGAATTTATTCCGAGACTTAAACAAAAATGCCAGGAGTTAAAGTGCAAGTTTTTGTGTACCCCCTTCTACCTTGAAGCAGTGGAAGCACTTAGGCCATATGTTGATTCTTATAAAATAGCGTCGTATGAATTGCTATGGCATGATTTGCTTGAGTCTTGTTCCAAAACTAAAATACCTGTTATTTTATCAACAGGGATGGCAACAATGGATGAAATTGATTCAGCTGTGGAAGTTATAAAGTCTGTCGGAGCAAAGGATATAACATTACTTCATTGTGTTTCTACTTACCCTGTGTCTGTAGAACAATGTAACCTGTCAGCTATAAAAACACTGAGAGACCGATATAAATGTGAAGTAGGATGGTCTGACCATAGCGTTAAAGATTCTGTTATATACAGGGCCGTTTATAAATGGAATGCTTCGATGATAGAATTCCATATGGATCTTGATGGTTCCGGAGCAGAATTTCAGATTGGACATTGTTGGCTGCCGGATCAAATCGCGGCCGTTATAAATGCTGTAAGAAATGGGGCAGGAGAAGAAGAGAATTTTACTCTGGCTGATGGAACCGGGGAGAAAACTCCTGTTCAAAGTGAATTTAAGGATTGTCTCTGGCGTGCCGATCCTTCTGACGGCCTCAGGCCTCTTTTAAAGATAAGAAAATCCTGGAAAAAATAATGAGAACAGTTGCTATTATTCAGGCAAGGATGGGTTCAGCAAGGCTGCCGGGTAAGGTATTAATGGATTTATGCGGCAAACCCGTGCTTTGGCATATTGTTAAAAGATTAAAACAATGCAGTAACTTGAATGATATTGTTGTGGCAACCTCGACGACCGAAGCCGATACTGCGATAGTTAAGTTTTGCAAGCGATACAAGATTAAATTTTTCAGAGGCAGTGAAAGTGATGTTTTAAGACGTTATATTGACGCGGCAGATAATTTTAAGGCGGATTATATTGTAAGGATTACCGGAGATGCTCCTTTAATAGAGCCGAAAGAAATAGACAGGTTTATTAAGATAATGGCCGGCAAAAGGGCGGATTATTTTGTGGAGGATCCGGATATCCTCAGCATTCACGAGGGATTTTCAGTAGTGTCTTTGAGCATACTTAAAAAAGTTTATCGATTAGCTGATATCCGGGATTATCATAAAGAGCATGTAACTATTTATCTTAAAGAACACCCTGAATTTGGGAAAACAGTCTGTTTTAAACCGGGAAAAATTTTTCAAAAGACCGGATATAGATTATCTATCGACAACATGGCGGATTTTAAGTTTATGGAGGGTATTTACAGTCGGTTTTGGGATCGTAAAAACATAGTGGATTTTAAAAAAGTTATCAGATTTTTAGAGAAAAATCCTCACTTAAAATCTATTAATGCGCATGTTTTGCAGAAAAAACCAGAAGATAAAAGCAGGAAAGTATTATTTATTATTGATGGGGGGCCTGATTTAGGGTTCGGACACTTTACGCGCGCAACCCTTATTGCTGAATATCTGGTTGAGAGCAAAAATTGTGGAGTTCTTTTTGTAACAAACAACCATTTGTTGAATAAGAAGATAATAGAGTTCGGCTTTAAATGCTTTCTTCTTGCCTCTGAAAACTTCAATCCGAAACACATATGGCAAGTTATAAAAAAACAGAAACCTTATATAATGGTAATAGATATTAAAAGTAATCATAACCCGGCCAGTATTATAAAATTAGCAAAAAAAGAAAATAAAGATTTAAAAATTATCTTGATTGACAATGCTACAAACGCGCGGTTATTAGCCGATAAAAATATTTATCCCATGCCGCGGAATTTGGCCTCCGGCTTTAAATGGAGAGGCTATAAAGGAAAGGTATGTTCCGGTTTGAAGTTTTTCCCACTGAAGGAAGCTTTTACAAAAGTAAAAAAAATAAAAAGATATAATGGCACCGTGATTATTTCAATGGGCGCATCTGATCCCCACAATATTACACTTCCCGTTATGAAGAGTTTAATCGGTACAGGGAAAAAGGCAAAAGTTATAGTCGGGCCTGGATTTAAGTCGAAAAACGAAATCAGACAAATAGCCCGGCAGTATAAAGATATCTTTGAGCTGTATGAAAATCCCGATAATTACGCGAAAATCGTATCCTCCGCATCATTGGCTGTTACCGCCCTTGGGATATCTGTCTATGAGTTTTATTATTTAAAAATTCCGATAATTGTGATTGGCAACTATGAAGATGATTTAAAAAGCGGGGAATCTTTGGAGAAGTCAGGTTACTGTAAATACGCGGGTCATTATAAGGATATTAACATGAAGAAACTTTCAAAAATGATTGAAAGAGGAGTTAAATTTAAAGATTGCAAAGAAAAGTGCGGTAAAAAAGGTGTAGCAAGTATAGCTTGCGAAATTTTGAATTAATCGAATGAAAAATAATCAATATATTATTTGCATAGGTGCCGGAAATTCTCAGGTTCCTTATATTAAAAAGGCTAAGGATCTGGGTTATCGTGTGTTTTGTGCTGACAGAAATCCAGAGGCTCCCGGATTCAAATTTGCGGATGCTTATGTTGTGAGCAGTACTGTCGATTACGCTAAGACACCGGGCAAAATTTTAGAAAAATTATCTAGTTCACATATAAAAGCTGTTATGGCTCCATGTACCGGATTGCCTTTTAAAACAGCACAGGAGATAAAAGGGCTGCTCAAAATGCCTTATTTGGTAGAGAATGAGACAGATATCTTAATGGACAAGCTGTTATTAAGAGAGCATTTGAACAGAATATATTGTTCTAAAATAGATATATATAATGGTCAAAAGGAACTTAATGAGAATTGTTTTCCTCTTGTTGAAAAACCGCGGTTTGGGGGAATGGGAGGCAGGGGTATAACATTTTTTTGTTCATTTGAGTCTTATAAAAAAAGCTGTCCGTTTCCCGGACGCAAGCAGGATTATGTGTATGAACGTTGTATTAATGGCAAAGAAATTGCGGCAGATGCGATATGGGACGGGGAAAATATTGTATTTTTAAGTCTTGGATGGACATTATTTGATGTGGAACTGGGGATTATTGTAGGTTCCACATCTCAGAGAGATTCTTTGCTGGATCCAGTTAAAAATAAAATAAAAGAGATGCTGGAGCGCTTTTGTTTGTCGATGCGTCTACCTCCTGAGTTTTTAAGCGTTGATATTGTATTGGCTCCTGATAATGTATTGCATGTTATAGAAGTTGAATTTGTACCATTTGACGATGTTTATTTAACTGAAGATGCTTTTCAATATGATCTTGTTAAAAATTATGTATTAACTCATGTGGGAGATACAATTCAGAAGCAGCCGAAGCGCCTTAAAAATACAGCTTTGGTATGCAGTGTGAAAGATAAGACTAATTCAGAAGAAATAAATAAGGTTAGTTCAAAATCAATAGGCAGGTATTTTTCGGTTCCTGAATACGAAGTTCAGACAAACAAAGGGCAGATGCTGATTACCGGGTATAATCTTGTGTCGCACTCTGATGCCGGACAGCTTATGCGGTCCGTTAAAAATATGTGTCCGGCGGTTTCTTTGGAGAGGTTTACATATGTCGGGTTTTAAGAAATACATTTTGTTTGTGGGGATGGGTGACTGGTGTCTTCCTCAATTAGAAATAGCGAAACAAAATGGATATAAAACTATAGTAACTAATAAAAACAAGAATGCCGCGGCGTTGGAAAAAGCGGATGTTTCAATTGTGGCAGATGGACGTGATGCTTCTGCCATTTTGTCTTTTTTGTATCAAAAACAAATTGAAGATAAAATTACATGTATCTATACGGGAACAGAATTATTTGTTTCTGCTGCCTTAATAGCCCAAAGCCTGAATATTCCCTGGCACTCTCCGCTTTCAGCCTATATTTGCGAGAATAAGAGCCTGATGCGGGAAAAATTCAAGCAGCATAATGTTTTACATCCTTCCGGTTGCAGTGCAAAATCGAGTACGGAACTTATTTCGAAGGCGCGATATAAAAAAGGCAAAAAGTATGTAATCAAACCATCTAATAGCTTGAGCTCTCAGGGCATTACGATTGTAAATTCTGAAAGGGAATTTAAAGACGCTTTTAATCATGCCGTTCAACATGCCACAAGCAAAACTGTGGTTTGTGAAGAATATGTTGAAGGGTTGTTACATGACGCGAACGGCATTTTAACGGAAGGCAGGTTGATCCGCTTAGGTATCAATGATAAAAAAGCCGGGCCGCTGCCGCATACGGTTGTAATAGAAGGAAGCTGCCCTACAAAGCTGTCAAAAAATTTACAGGAAAAAATTTATATACTTTTTGAGAAAGCCTGCCGCGCGGTTGGACTAACTCACGGGCCTGTCAAAGGCGATTTTATTGTGGATAGGCAGAGCAATGTATTTGTTATGGAAATTGCTCCGCGGTTGCATGGCCCGTTAGGGTCTTTGTATCTTATCCCGAATGCACTTGAGATTAATCCTTTTGAGGTTCTTTTAATCTGGTTTGGTAAAGGTGAATATAATGTTAAAGAGCATTGTCTCTCTGAGCATGTTTCGGAAACAATTTTCGCGACAGCGTGTGATATAAGAAAAAATTTCAAAGAAAAAGGTACGGTGTTAAACATATTAGAGAAACCCGGAATAAGTGACCGGAAACTTTGGAAGTCTAATTACGATGTGCCGATTTATGTTATATGGAAACAATAAGCCATAAAAAACAAATGAAAGTCACGCTTGTTCAGCCGCCGTTAATTGATGT
>CBDURG010000086.1:0-8158 GCA_965369805.1 uncultured bacterium | reverse complement strand
GCCAATACAAAAGAACACAGAAAATTAGTTAGAGAGGTAGCAGAAGCTGGAATAGTTTTATTGAAAAACGAAAACAATGTTTTACCGTTAGGCATTGGGGAAATTAAAACAATAGCTGTTATAGGGCCCAATGCTCTGCACGCGCGTCACGGAGGAGGGGGAAGTTCGCATGTGGATCCGCCATATTCTGTAAGCCCTCTTAAGGGATTAAAAAATAAGTGCGGTAGTACAATAACAATAAATTACGCAAAGGGCTGTGATATGCCGAATGAATTAAACGCAATCCCTCTATCTGTATTCAGGCCGGTGGGTACTTCGGAAGAATATGGCTTAAAAGGTGAATATTTTAATAATATACATTTTGAGGGAAGCCCTGTTCTTACAAGAGTAGACAGAACAATTAATTTTGATTGGGCAGGAGATTCTCCGGCTAAAGGCATAGGAAATGATAATTTTTCTGTCCGCTGGACCGGAAAACTTTTCCCTCCAAAAACAGGGAAGTATGATTTTCGATTGCTGAGTGATGACGGAAGCCGTTTATACATTAATAACAGGCTTGTTGTTCACAATTGGGGAGACCATGGTGCTGAAATGAAGAAAGGGGGAATAGACCTTGTTGAAGGAAGGGAATATGATGTGCGCATTGAATTTTACGAAAGAGGCGGCGGAGCTGTAATGAAATTTGGATGGGTAGGTTCCGAGTCAATCATGATACAAGAGGCGGTTGATGCGGCAAAGAAATCTGATGCTGCTGTTGTTTTTGTTGGAATCGATAGTTCAATAGAGGGTGAAGGCGCTGACAGAAGAAATATGCTGCTTCCCGAAGGCCAGGATGAACTTATAAACGCTGTAAGCTCGATTAATAAAAATACAATTGTGGTTTTGGTAAACGGAACGCCTGTTAATATGGAAAAATGGGTGGATAAGGTTCCCGCGATCGTGGAGGCTTGGTATCCCGGACAGGAGGGAGGAAACGCAATCGCGAATATTCTTTTCGGTGATGTAAATCCTTCAGGAAAATTATCTGTGTCTTTTCCTAAGAGGCTGCGGGATAATCCTTCTTATGGAAATTATCCAGGAAGCGGCGGCAAGGTATATTACAAAGAAGGGATATTTGTAGGTTACAGACATTACGATAAAAATAACATTGAGCCCCAGTTTCCTTTTGGCCACGGGCTGTCTTACTCGGAATTTGAGTATTCAAATCTGGTTGTAAACCCTAAACAGACGGGAGACGGAGAAGTTAGTGTCCGGGTTGATATTAAAAATATAAGCGATCGCGCGGGAAAAGAGGTAATTCAGCTTTATCTTAGTGACAAACAATCCTCTCTTGAAAGGCCTCCGCGGGAGCTTAAAGCCTTTAAGAAAGTAAGCCTTAACCCGGGTGAGAAGAAAACCGTAAAGTTAAAACTTGATAAATCATCGTTGTCTTTTTATGATGATACAAAAAAGAAATGGGTAGCGGAACCCGGAGATTTTGAGGTATTGATAGGTTCGTCGTCGAGGGATATAAGGTTAAAGGATAGTTTTACTTTAACCGAGTAGCTTCTTTTGGGGATAAATCTAAGAGTTTGTCTTTGCTCTTGACAGAGATGAAGAGAGTGGGTATACTTTGCCACTTGATTATATTGGAGGGTTTAGAGAATGTATGCGGTGATTGAAACTGGAAGCAAACAATACAAAGTCCAGAAGGATGATGTTATAAATATTGAGCTTTTGTAAAAATATGTCGGTGAAAAAGTTAAGTTTGACAAAATTCTTCTTGTTTCTGATAAAGGGAAGGTTAAAATCGGAACTCCTATCGTAAAAGAAGCGAAGGTGGCCGGCGAAGTTCTAAGAGAGGGAAAAGACAAGAAAGTGATAGCTTTTTTCTTTCGGAAGCGCAAGGATTCAAAGAGAAAAAAGGGACACCGGCAAAAATATCTTGCAGTAAAAATTACAGATATTTCTGTTTCTTAATGATATAATGACTAAATTAGGAGAGGTTGATAATGGCGCATAAAAAAGCAGCGGGAAGCACCCGCAATGGTCGTGACAGCAACTCCCAGCGCCTGGGGGTAAAACTGTATGGCGGCCAGACTATAAAATGCGGGAATATAATTCTCCGCCAGAGGGGTACAAAGTTCAAGCCGGGGCGTAATGTCGGCCGGGGCAGTGACGATACCCTGTTTGCGAAAATTGATGGCATCCTTCAGTTTAACAAAAGAATGGTAAGTGTTCAGCCTCTGGGTAAATAAAAAGCAATCAAATTTTAAAAACACGGATGATACGCGTTGCCGGTCATTCGTGTTTTTTTGTGAATATGGGAAAGAAAAAATCATTTATTGATAGAGTTGAAATAACTGCTATAAGCGGTAATGGCGGTAACGGCTGTGTGAGTTTTCGGAGGGAAAAGTCTATTCCTTACGGCGGCCCTGACGGCGGCGACGGTGGTATGGGCGGGGATGTAATCTTAGAGGCCGATAAGAATCTTTTTACACTGCTTGATTTTTTTTATAACCCCCAGCTGAAGGCAAAAAATGGTTCTAACGGCATGGGAAAGTGCATGAGCGGGGTAAGCGGTAAAACTTGTATTTCAAAGGTTCCTGTAGGCACTCTGGTCAGGGATTTTGAGTCGGGAATTGTTCTCTGCGACCTTGTTCAGCACGGACAGAAATTTATAGCCGCGAAAGGCGGTGTTTCAGGAAGAGGTAATACAAGGTTTAAAGCCGCTACCAGACAGACTCCCAGATATGCGGAGGAAGGGAAACCGGGGGAAACGTTTAAGTTACTGCTTGAACTTAAACTTATAGCGGATGCCGGGCTGGTAGGATTTCCGAACGCGGGTAAATCAACACTGATATCCTCTGTTTCATCGGCGAGGCCCAGGATTGCCGCGTATCCTTTTACGACCCTTGTTCCTAATCTTGGGGTTGTTAATGCTGATTATGATACAACATTTACGCTTGCGGATATTCCCGGACTTATTAAAGGAGCCTGTGAGAATCAGGGTTTGGGGCATGATTTTTTAAGGCATATAGAAAGAACAAGGGGCCTTCTATATGTTATAGATATTTCCGGAAGCGAAGGTAGGAATCCCGCGGATGATTTTAAAGTTTTGAAGGGTGAACTGCAAAAACATGATAAACATCTTTTATCAAAGCCGTATCTGATTGCCCTTAACAAGGTTGATCTTATTAAAGGGGAAAAAAAGATTAAGGATTTTATATTAGAAACCGGAGAGAAGAAGGAAATGATTATTTCCATTTCAGCTAAAGAAAATATTAATCTCCAAAAACTTATTGAAGAACTTTTGAAATTAATAGAGAATGTAAAGAAATATGGATAATTTAAGACAAAAGCTAAAAAGTATATCAAGCTTGGTGGTTAAGGTTGGGTCTAATGTTTTGACTGACGGCAGGGGGAAGATAGACAAAAAGATAATATCTTCTCTTGCCGGGCAGATCCACGCGCTTAAAGAAAAAGGTAAGAAGGTTATACTCGTAACGTCCGGTGCTATTGCCGCCGGCCGTTGGAAGCTCGGGTATAATAAAAAAGAACTTACTCTTCGCCAGAAACAGGCCGCGGCCGCGGTCGGACAGACTCAGCTGATGAGGTTTTATGAAGATGCTTTTGCCGGAAAGGGAATTGTGACAGGCCAGGTTCTTCTAACCGATGACGGCCTCAGTGACAGAGTCAGGCAGCTCAACGCGAAAAATACCCTGCTGACGCTTCTCGAAAAGGATGTTGTCCCTGTGATAAATGAAAATGACACGGTTTCCGTTGAAGAGATACAGTTTGGAGATAATGATAGGCTTTCAGCTCTGGTAGCCCAGATGACCGGGACAGAGTTGCTTATACTTCTTACCGATACTCAGGGCCTTATGGATAAAGACCCCAAAAATTGTAAGGACGCGAAACGTATAGCTGTTGTGAAAGAAATAAAAGAGGATATAGAGCATTTATGCGGAAAGAAAGGTTCTTCTTTTTCAACGGGAGGTATGATATCCAAGATCCAGTCTGCTAAAATGGTCACAAGGTCCGGTGAGTTTGCTGTTATTGCGGACGGCAAAGAAGAAAATGTTCTTTTGAAGATTCTTGATGGAAAGGATGTCGGAACGTTATTTCTTCCATATGGTTCAAAGCTTGCGGGCAGGAAAAGGTGGATAGCTCATTTCCGGAAGCCAAAAGGCTCTGTTACCGTTGATTCAGGCGCGGTTCAGGCGCTGGTTGACAGAGGGAAAAGCCTTCTTGCATCGGGAATAAAGTCTGTCAACGGTGATTTTGGCATAGGCGACGTAGTTATTATTAGAGATGAAGACGGTAATGATTTTGCCCGTGGGCAGGCGAATTATTGTTCATCGGATATCGGTAAAATAAAAGGTTTAAAAACTTCAGAAATTGAGAAGACTCTGGGAAAAAAGGATTACGATGAAATAATTCATCGCGATAATATGGCAATGTTTTGAAAATTAAAATTTAGTAGAGTCTATATATGGCAGTCGATATTAAAACTTATGTCCTTGAAATAGCCAAAAAGGCAAAGGAAGCATCGCATAAATTAGTAGCGATGTCTGCCGATAATAAAAATAAAATCCTCAAAGAAATGGCTAAAGCTTTAAGGGATAAAAAGGATTTTATCCTGGAAGCTAACAAAGAGGATTTAAAAGAAGGGGAAAACTCAAATCTCAACGAAGCTATGTTAGAGCGTTTGCTGCTAGATAATAAGAGGATTGCACAGATGGCAAAAGGACTTGAAGATGTGGCTGCTCTTGATGATCCGGCAGGAAGGGTTCTTGATAAGAAAACGAGGCCTAACGGCCTTGAAATATCAAAAATAAGTGTTCCTATCGGAGTGATAGCTATAATATTTGAATCCCGCCCTAATGTGACTTCAGATGCTGCCGCTTTGTGTCTTAAATCCGGCAATGCCGTAATATTGAGGGGTGGGAAAGAAGCGATAGGTTCGAATATGGCAATAGCGCAGGTCATGAATGAAGCGGCGGCCAGGATTGAGGCTCCTGACGGTATGCTTCAACTGGTTGAAACTACGGATAGAGAAGCCGTAAATGAATTATTGAAATTAAATTCTTATATTGATCTTGTAATTCCCAGGGGAGGGGAAGGGCTTATCAATGCGGTGGTTGAAAATTCGACAATACCTGTTATAAAACACTATAAAGGGATATGTCATATATATGTTGATAAAGATGCTGATATAGATAAAGCATTGAATATTGTTATTAACGCTAAGTGTCAGAGGCCGGGTGTTTGTAACGCTGTGGAAACTCTGCTTATAGATGAACAAATTGCCCGGACTCATTTACCGTTAATAGCGGCAAAGCTGCGAAAAAGCGGTGTTGAGCTAAGAGGGTGTGAAAAGACGGCCCGGATTATAAAGGATGTTGTAAAGGCGGATGAACAGGACTGGAAAACGGAATATCTGGATTTGATATTGTCTATCAAGATTGTGGATGGAGTCGCGGAGGCTATAAAGCATATAAACGATTATGGCTCAATGCATTCAGATGCCATAATTACAGAAAACAAAGTAACAGCATCAAAATTTCTGAACATGGTTGACGCGTCTTCCGTGTATTGTAATGCTTCTACTAGATTTACGGACGGGGGAGAGTTTGGAATGGGTGCGGAAATAGGCATAAGCACCGATAAAATTCATGCCCGCGGTCCTATGGGGCTGGAAGAATTAAATATTTATAAATATGTTATAAAGGGTGATGGGCATATTAGGGAATAGTAAGTAAAAAGTAATTGCGAATTATAAATTACGAATTGTGTTTTTAATACTTAACTGTTGTTGTTCTTGATTATGACTGATAAAAAAATTGGTATATTTGGCGGAACCTTTGATCCCATCCATTCCGGACATATTAAGATAGCTCAAAGAGCGCTTTCACAATTTTCCCTGGATAAAGTTTGTTTTATGCCGTGTTGTGTTCGGCCGATTAAGGGCAAAACGGCGGCAGGTTTCCGCGACAGGATTAATATGGTCAAAATTGCTATTCAGGGCAAAGAGCATTTTGAGTTATCCGATTACGAAATAAAAAAAAAGGGCAAGTCCTATACGATAAACACCCTTAACTATTTCAGGAGAAAAAACAGGAACAGTAAACTTTATCTGATTATAGGTTCCGATTTGTTAAGTGAGTTAATTTTGTGGAAAGAAATAGAAAAATTTTCAGGCCTTTGTGAAATAATAGTTTATCCGCGCGGTGAAAAGGGTTATAGTATGGCTCCTGAACTTAGGCGGGGGGTTTCCGGCCTTAAGATGTATTTTATTAAGGGCCCGTTGATAAAAACGTCTTCTACCGCGTTGAGAAATGAATTTATGGCCGGGCATGTTCCGAAAAGTGAAATAGATAAAAAAGTGATAAATTATATTGAAGGAAGGAGCATTTACGAAGTTGAAAAAGAGAAATGTAAAGGAAGCCGCTAAAAAGAGTACGCTTAACTCAAGAAATATCGCGAAGAGGTGTGCAAAAGCGGCCCGGGAAAAGAAGGCGAAAGATATCGTAATAATGAAGGTAAAGGATATTTCATCCATAACGGATTTTTTTGTCCTATGTTCTGGAAACTCGGAAAAGCATGTGGAAACTATCGCGGATTCTATTGAAAGAGAATTGAAAAAAGAGATGATAAAATGTCTGGGTTCGGAAGGGCTCGGAAAAACCAGGTGGGTAGTTAAAGATTACGGCGGCGTAATTGTCCATGTGTTTCATGAAGAAACAAGAGAAAAATACAGCCTGGAGCGGCTCTGGGGGGACGCGGAGTTTTTATGAACCGGAAAATTAAAAAACATCTGCAGGATATTTTAGTCACAGCTCTTTCTGAAGTGCTGGAGCAATCCGGTAAAAAAATTCCTGAAAAGATTGATGTTTCTGTCGAGGTTCCGAAAGATTCCGGCCATGGTGATGTGTCTACGAACCTTGCATTGAGATACGCAAAGATTGCGGGCGTTAATCCAAGACGGCTTGCGGAGGTTTTGTACGGTAAACTTTCTTGTAAAGCGGCTGAAGAGTTTGAAAAAATTGAAATAGCGGGCCCGGGTTTTATCAATATTACGCTTTCCAACAGCACCTTACATGTGATGCTTCTGGATGTTCTTGAGAAAGGAAGTGAATTCCGCGGGACGGATTTGGGAAAAGGCAAGAAGGTTTTAATCGAATTTGTAAGCGCTAATCCTACAGGCCCTTTAACGGTTGCTCACGGCAGGCAGGCGGCTATTGGCGATGCTCTTGCCAGGATTCTGAAGAAAGCGGGGTTTGAGGTATCTACTGAATTTTATCTTAATGACAGAGGCAAACAGATATCCATTTTAGGGGAGTCACTTTACTCCAGATATATAGAAATCTGCGGCAGGAAATATCCCTTTCCTGAAGACGGTTATCGTGGAGGATACATAAACACTCTTGCCGGGGATTTTTTCGATAAAGAGGGTGATAAATACTTACATTTTGATAAGGAAAAAGCGATTGAGTATATGTCTTTATATTCTAAAGACAGAATAATGCAATGGATTAAAGAGGATTTGAAGAATTTTAATGTGGAATTTGATACATATTTCAGCGAGAAAGAATTTACCGGCGGTGGACAAGTAGAAGAATCGATAAAAGCTCTTAAGGATAAAGGTTACCTGTTTGAGAAAGACGGTGCCGTGTGGTTTAAGTCTACTGAATTTGGGGATGATAAAGACAGGGTTGTGGTGAAGAGTAACGGTGAATGGACTTATATTGCTCCTGATATCGCGTACCATAAGGATAAACTCGCGAGAGGGCATGATTTATTAATAGATATATTCGGGCCTGACCACCACGGATATATTCCAAGAATGAAAGCAGCCATTGAAGCTCTCGGGTATGACCCTGAAATACTCAAAGTTATAATAATACAGCTTGCTACTCTTTACAAAGGAGGCAAGAAACTTTCTATGTCAACCAGGCAGGGAGAGTTTATTTCTCTGAGAGATGTTGTTGATGAAGTCGGGAAAGACGCGGCGCGTTATTTCTTTGTCATGAGAAGTAACGCGAGTCATCTTGATTTTGATCTGGAACTCGCGAAGAAACAGTCTTCGGATAACCCTGTGTATTACATTCAATATACTCACGCAAGAATATGCAGCATATTTAAAAAATATGAAGAGAGGTTTAAGCATGGGTAT
>CBDURG010000085.1:0-8446 GCA_965369805.1 uncultured bacterium | reverse complement strand
TAGATGGTTCGCGCCGCCGTTGTGCCGGCGGTCTATTATATTCTCGTAAAAATCAGGGTTGGATTTCCATGCCCCCTGATGAACTACCTCAGCTTCGGCATCAAAAAGAACCACTATCTCAGTAGGACGGGCAAGGTCATAATAACTAATCTCTTCTGCATACAGCATCAGATTATACGAATAAGAAATCTCCACCTTAAACGGTTCATTTGGCGGCGGGTTATCAGCATCCACATTTATGATCATAGGGGTCTTATCTGAAGGACACACATACAAATCTTCATCTTCCAGGGTGGGAACCAACGTAGCGCACTTGTGTTTTGGGACTATAAGAATAACCCATTTGCCGCTTTTCCCGGGGCTAAACGTATATAAATAAGGGGGCCAGGCTCCATCATTTTCCGTTACATACATCCCGAAACCGTATCCAAGCTGTTTTAGATTATTCATGCAAACAGCTCGATTTGCCTTTTCCTTCGCGTCCCTAAAAGAAGGAATTATAAATGACGCCAATATAATGATAATTGCCATTGCCACAAGCAGCTCAACCAAAGTAAACCCACGCCTCGCATTACGCGGCATGGATAACAAATAACAAGTGAAATTTTTATCTTTGGCTTTTCGCATATGCTGTTAACAAAAACTTCCTGGGGTTCTCCCGGATCTGTTTTTTTCAATACAAACAGGGGCAAATGTATTTCCCGATTCTATTTTTCATCGGGAAACATCCTTTTCAATTCAGTCAATTTTTTAAGTGCCTTCTCTTTATTAAATTCCGCGTCCATCATCATCTTCTCAAGCCCATCCACTCCTGACTTGACCTCGTATAAATGCCTAAGCATCTTATTAAAAGACTCTCCTATTTCAGGGACAACATCATCATCTCTGAACTGTATCTTATCTGGAAGTTTCCCTTCAGACATCTGACTAAGATACATCTCCATCCTGAAAAGGGCTCCGGCAACCCTGTGGGAAATCATAATGCTCAGAAGGAAACAGACCAAACACGCCACAACAGCGGGAACAATAAGATATTTAATTAAGGTACGATTAAGGCCTTCTATCGATTCACTGGATATTACCCCTTCATCCTGGGCTATCGTTATGAGATAACTTATACATGTGTTGTAAACTATAAGCGCTGTAACAAGCATCGATACAATTACAATCCACATCACAAATATGGAGTATTTGTACTGAAAGCTCTTTAAAAAATAATTTTTGAATTTGCGCTTTATCATATTGTTTTGAATTATACCATATAACTCAAAAATAACTAAACTTAATCATGATTTATACTACTCAGCTGCCTTCAAGAAATTCCTCCGGTTTCACTTTTTTAGAGCCGCATGAGGGATATTAAATTCCAAAACTTCTCTCAAAAACCAACCCACTCTTTCCGCGAAAGAATGGGTACGCCCAGATGCCATCCGGCAACCAGACAACCCTATCTTCTCAGACTTAGGCTCGCGGCTTTGCGTCCTACCCTTTCGGCGTAGTTTGCCTTTTTTCAGCATTAACTACCTTATAATCCTCTACACCTGTATTATACCATAGATTACGGCATAATTTAAGGCCCTTCACATACTTTTCATTCTTAGTTAAGCTACTACTGTATCGATAGTTAGATTTTCCAAACCAATTATCACAAAGTAGTTAATGTTAAAGAACATTCATTTACCGGTTTTGGGCATTGCGCGTTTTGGTATAGTAAAATAAAATGTACTCCCCTTCTTTATTTCAGATTCAGCCCAAATCCTGCCGCCATGCAGCTCAACAATCCTTTTACTGATTGCAAGGCCTAAACCCGTGCCTTTTTTTCCAGGGCCGGGAACTCTGTCAAATTGCTGGAATTTATTGAACAGTTTGGACACGTCACCTTCGGATATACCCACACCTGTATCCGAAATTGATATCATTACTGAACCATCCGCGTCCTCACCCACCCTTACCGTTATTTTCCCGTTTTCCGGTGTAAACTTAAGGGCATTGCTGACCAGATTTGTTAATATCTGAATAAGTTTATCCCTGTCCGCATATATGCGGGATACCTTTTTGGACAAACTCACTTTAAGAACAATCTTTTTTTCTCTTACTTTGAATTGAAAATCTTCAATTATTTTTTTAATAAATTTAGCTGTATCGACATAAGATTTTTTAAGTTCTATCTCTCCGGCTTCCAGTTTAGATATATCCAAAAGATCATCAATAATCCTGGTTAAACGAGCAATATTTTCAAGCACTTGAGAAAGAGTTCTAACCTGTTTCCCATTAACATCTCCTAATATTCTATCATTAATAAGCGCGATGCCTTCCTGTATAATGGCAAGAGGCGTGCGTAATTCATGCGACACCGTAGCGACAAAATCTGATTTTAGGTCGTCAAGCCTCCGAAGTTCTCTATTTTTTGTTTCCAGCTCCTTGTAAAGCAGCCTAATATTCTCGCTTGTTTTTTTTAGGCCCCAGGTTCGTGTTTTCAGCACATCCTTAACTTTTTTAAGTTTTGCTTTCAGTTCTTTAACACTATCCCGCGATTTTTCAAGTTGTGAAATCCGAGTATTTAGAACCTTTACTTCCTCTATAAACTGCTCTCTGGTATTTCCTCTGGCAACCACTTCCGACTCCCTCCTTAATTTATATAAGCCTCTTAATTGCTTCAATCAATGATTTGTAATCCATAGTCTTTACAGTAAAATCATCCGCGCCTGATTTTTTGACTTTTAAAGCATCAACAGCATCAACCTTGCTCGTAACCGCAATAATTGGTATCTTGATGTTTTTAGTGCTTTTGAGAATTTGGCATACCTGATGGCCATCCATATCCGGAAGCATGATATCTAAAACGATTAAATCCGGTTTATTTTGATATGCCTGTTTTATACCGGAACTTCCATCAATCGCGGTTATAACATCATACCCTTCATACATAAGCCTATCTTTCAATGTAGCTAAAATGTTGGGTTCATCATCAATGATAAGAACCTTCTTAACCTTCTTTGGCATTTTCATCTCCTATTAACAATTGTATGTTGTATCCGGTATTTGGTTCCAGGGACCAGGGAATATAAAATTTTTCCCCTTCACCCTTTACCCTATAACCTGCAGCTTGTATTTTCTTTTTCCGTTACATCACTCATAAATGCTCAATAATAGTTTCCTGTCTATAAATCTCCGAAGCTTTTTCAATCAACTCTTTCGACGACACAGCCTCATCCGGATATACCGCGGCACCAAAGGTTATTTTCACGGACTTCGGAATTTTTTTGGATTTAACCAGATCCAAAAACCCGCTGACAACTGCTTTCGTTAATCTATCCACCAGCATCTTTACATCCTCTCTGCCGGCACCGTTCAGGGTCAATGCGATTTTATTTTCTTTATATCTTACTGCCAGATCCGTCCTGCCGCGCAGTATTTTTCCTGCTGCCTCTTCCAATTCAGAGAAAATATCTTCACTCCCACCAGCCCCAAGCAATTTCTTAATCTCATTAAAATTAAGTATGTCTATTAAAATAAGCAGCATGGTAGATTGTGTGTCTTTTGACTTTTGCAGGCTGTCATCCAGGCAATCCACAAAAATCCTCTCCGCGTCAAACTCTGGAAGGGTAAAAACAAATTTACTGCCTTTATGCAGGGCGCTTTCTACCCAAATGCCGCCCTTATGCGCTTCAATGATACCTTTGCAGATGGCTAATCCCAACCCGGTACCTTTCGTCCCGGCACCATCTGTTCGGCCAATCTGGGAAAACCTCTGAAAAAGCTTGGGGATATCTTCCCGGGCAATACCTATACCCGAATCTACAATTGCAACTTCAAACAACTTTTTTTCTCCTTTGTTTTCAATAATAATCTGAATATTACCCCTATCCGGCGTAAATTTCACCGCGTTATGGAGAATATTTGTAAACACCTGGGTAATTTTATCTTTGTCTATATAACAATATAACGATTTCTTACAAAAGCGGCTTGAAATTTTGAGCTTTTTTGATTTTATCTGCGAATTAAGAATCCTAATTGCGTTTTGCGCTACAACACAGATATCAACTTTGCTTCTCTGGATCTTAAGCAAACCTCTTCCAATTTGGGAATAATCAAGTAGATTGTTGATCAAACGATCTAAACGTTTGATGTCTCTTTCCGCCATTAATAGATAGTTTTTTAATTTATCGTTGATCTTGCCGGCTGTACCCATTAAGATATTGTTAATCGCTCCCCCGATTCCAATTATAGGCGTCCGAAGTTCGTGGGAAACGGTAGAAACAAACTCACTCTTCATCCTGTCAATCTGTTTTTCCCTGGTAACATCCCTTAAAACAGCAACAATCCCAATAATTTCCCCGCTTTTGTCTTTTGTCGGGTTAATTTCAGCATATAAGGTTAAACCTTCATCCGCGGAAACGGTGATTTCTGCCGTAACTAAATTCTTCTTCTCTCTGCATTTCTGAAAAGCTTTATCCAAATTAACAGACCGCATTTTTTCATTGGTAACCTCCTCGTCAACTCTGAAACCCAACATTCGCCTCGCGCAAGGGTTTAAAACCATTATTCCTTCCCGGTCGTCAGTCATAATCACGGCCTCAACCATAACTTCAACCATAGACTCCATTCTCAATTTCTCGGTGGCAAGAACTGCTTGTAATTTTTCAATGGCATTGGAAGAAAGAATAGATAGTTCAGAATTAGACTTTTCAAGCTTTGCCATCCGTTCCCGCAAAGCTTTTGTTTCCTTAACAAGCTGTTCCCTGGTTTTTTCCTCATCCATTTTTCATACATTCCCTATTATCTTCCGTAAGATTTAACTACTGAAACTTCCCGATTAATTTACCCTGTTAGAAAACCCTGCCATCCTATCTTTCCCAACAAGGTTTACCTTAGGGAGAGAGTAAATTCCTTCTGATCATACATGAGGATTGTACTGTCAGCCTCGATTTTGATCACCTTCGCTCCCCTAATAGTATCTCCCTCCGAGAGGATAATATTATCAATTATGGCCATAGGCCTGCCGCTGCCGTCAATAATCCCTTCTAAGGCCAATTCCGGAATTCCCGTTTCTTGTTCCAGTGAAGCCTCTTCTTCGAATTCACCCGCCGCCTTTTCCTCCGCGGAAAAAGGTTGTTCCTCTGCTGTACTTTCTTTTACTTCCGGCAATGGCTCATTTACTACCTCTTCTCTTCCTTCCACTGACAATGGCAACTCCGCGGCCGCACGTTGTTTTTCATTCGGCTGGTTCGCGGCCGCGGATACCGCGAACTGCTTCACAGATTTCACAAATTCAGATATCACCGGCAAGGTAAATGCCCTATCTTTTAAAATGCCTGATTTGAAAATTCCATATAATAAACCAGCCCCTATAAAAGAACAGGCTAAAAAAATCCAGATCTTTTTCGCGACACCGGATCTCACAGGGATTTTACTATTTTCAGCGTTCTTCGGAGAAGCAGTTCCGTCACCGGCAGACAAGAAAGATAATTTTTTTTCCTTTTCCGCTTTTTTTAACGCTTCGCTAATTATGCTCATAGTTACCCTCTATTTCGGCGACACTTTTCCTAATAATTTCTTTAGAAATATCTTTTGTTTCCAGAACAAACGCCAGAAGAAGAGCCTTTTCACAAACCAGGTTTGTGAGCCTCGGAACACCTCCGGCATAGATAAATATCTCACTTATGGCAGCCTCATTAAAATCAACTCCGTTTTCACAGCCGGCAACTTTAAGCCTATGGTAAATGTAGGGCCTTACTTCGTCCCCGTCCAAGGGTAACATATGGTATCTCACCGCGATTCTTTGCTGAAGCTGTTTTAAAGAGGGGTCGTCTAACCTTTTGCGCAACTGCGGTTGGCCTACCAAAACAATCTGGAGTAGTTTTTCTTTCTCTGTTTCTAAATTTGACAGAAGCCTTATCTCTTCTAAAAGGGATGGTTTGAGATTTTGCGCTTCGTCAATAATTAACACTACATTATGATCCAGATTTAACCCCTCTATAAGAAAATTATTTAACTGTCGAAATAAATTTAATTTTGTTCTTCTCTCCACCTTTATACCAAAATCCTCCACAATCGCTTCCAGCAGCTGTAACGGGGATAAATCGGGATTTAATATAAAAGCGGTTTTAGTTTTTTCATCCAAACTGTTTAATAATGCCCTGCACAATGTGGTCTTTCCTGTCCCTATCTCTCCTGTTATTGCCAAAAATCCCTTCTTCTCCTTAATTCCATAAGTTAATTGCGAAAATGCTTCCTTATGTCTCCTGCTAAAAAAAATAAAACCGGGGTCACTGGTCACATTAAACGGTTTTTCTTTCAGCCCAAAAAATTGTTTATACATTTACTTTCTCGTATCTAGTATCTCGTATCTAACTAGCGGCTGGATACTATTCACTATTTTTATTGTCTTTGCCAACTTCAAACTGTTCAATCCCAGGCATCGAAGCAGTATTTCCGAATTCATCCATTTTTATAATATGGGCAGTGATAAATATGAGTAGATCAATTTTTTCCGTATTGTGAGTTTTACGCTGAAATAAAAGGCCCAAAAGAGGAATATCCCCCAGAAAAGGAACCTTATACACCCCCTCTTTTACTACATCTTTCAATAGCCCCCCGATAACCACAGTTTCACCGTCTCTCATCAAAATTTGAGTTTCCGCTTCCCGGATATCCAGAATCGGGTAGGCTACATCTGCCCCTCCCAATGTGGTAACAAGAGAAGTTATTGATGGATGAACAATCATATTGATCTCGTCCACTCCGCAAATTTGAGGAACAACATTGAGTTGAATACCGTAATTCAGCCATTCTTCCAAACTATGTGTTGTAACCGCGGCTCCTGTTGCCGCTGTCATCTCCTCTTTTACAATTGGATATTTCCTACCCACCAGGATAGCAGCCTCCTGATTGTTTAAGGTTACAATCCTGGGCGCGGAAAGAGTATTGGTATCCACATCCTCTTCCAACGCGTGGATAATAATCTCAAACTCTGTCCCCGTTAATTTTTTAAATATCAGTTCGAGTCCCGTGTCATAATCAAGGGTGCCGTCAATACCAGTCGCTTTAGGAATAAATACAGAGGGGGCAACCTGAGAAGTCAGCATTTGAGCACCTACTGTGGCAGCATTGATTTTCGTGCCTCCGCCTGTACTCTTTTTGTCAACGGCGACACCCGTTACTATATCTGATTCAGCTCCTGAACTTCCCGTACCCCAGTCAACCCCCAAATCTTTAAGCTTATCGTGGTTGACCTCCATAAGTTTGGCTTCAATCAATATTTGCCTGGGTTTTACGTCAAGCTCTGCGATCACTTTCTCCAGTTTCTCAAGGCTCGAGGGAACATCACTTATAATTAAGGTTTTCGACCTTACTTTCTCATCACCGAGAACATCCATTCTTTCCTTTTTCCCAAATTGCTCGTTGCTAAAGGACCACCCTGTCTGGCCTTTTACTTTCAACACTGTAATTTTCCCTCTGGGAGAAAGCTGTTCACTAAGTACTTTTCTGACATCACCGGCATCTAAATATTTAAGGATAAATACCTTTGTTATCAGGGGAACGATTTCGCTCAAATCTTTGTACGCCTTTGTCCTCTCGGTTAACTCTTCCATTGGCATCGCCGTAATAATATTTCCCTGCTTTTCATAGCCATAACCATAGATTCTTAAGATAACCTCCAATGCTTCTTCCCAAAGAACATTGGTAAGCCGTATGGTAATCAGCCCCTGTACTTTCGGGCTTGCCACAATGTTCACCCCGCTCTTGTACGAAAGAAGCCTCAGAACGCTCCTGATATCGGCATTTTTAAAATCCATGGAGACATAACCGGGTTCAGCCGTCTCAAACACTTCCAATTGTTCCGGGGGTGAAACTTTTTCCCCCGCGATTATTTCTTCCTGAGCGGCAACCGGTGTAAACGGCATCAATAAAAAAATCAGTACCATACACAACAAATTTTTATTTTTCATACTAATCCCCTGCATTATATTCCATATTCCGCGCACTCTATTTTAGTGTCATTATTTCCCCAATTTGAGCTCGAATTCACGATTACCATCGCTTAAGAAAACCCTATTCTGTTTTATTCCGATTACCGTGTTTGTGCCAATTTTATCCCCTCTTTTCAGCACTTTACCATTTATTATAGTCAGAGGATTGTCTTTATCCCACATTATCCCATTTAGCTTAAGTTCAGTAGATATATCAACCGATACCTTTGGGAGCGTAAATGGATCTCTGCCCCAGGAAAGGTACGTGCTTTTCGCCCAAAGCCTTTTCGGAACTTCCTGAATTAAAAAATCTTCTGATATTTTATTCCTCGAAGAGGAATTCGCAACCCCAACTGCCGCCCTGTTCCCCTTTTCCCTTAAAGGAGATACAAAAGCACGGCCCCAGACAAAAACAACTACTACAAGGAGTGCTGACAGTATAATTAATTTTTTATTTTTTACCATTATTTTTT
>CBDURG010000084.1:0-8498 GCA_965369805.1 uncultured bacterium | reverse complement strand
GAACCGTCTTCCGCGTCTTTTTCATAAGCGGTTAGATCCACAACCGCAAACGTATCTTCATCAATCGTGATATCAGGTACGCCAAGGGTAATAACCGGAGAAGTATTGGGGAATATTACTTCAATAGGACTTAATCTTTGTACGTTCGTTCCATCTCCAAGCTGGCCATGGTCATTTCCGCCCCAGGCGTAAACAGTTCCATCTGATGCCATGGCTAAACTATGATAACCTCCGCCGGATATCTCAACTATATTGACCAACTCCGTAATATGAGTAGCAGTCTTTTTGATAAGCGTTGAACCGAGTCCAAGCTGGCCATGGTCGTTAAGCCCCCAAGACCAAACTGTCCCGTCCAATTTCAAAGCCAGACCATGGCCTCCGCCGGACGATATAGCAATTATGTCGGTTAAGTTCTGAACCGGAACAGGGGTCAAATTGTCTTTCTTTGTCCCGTCCCCAAGCCGATAATCGTCACCACATCCCCAAGACCAGACATTCCCGAATGAATCCAGGGCAAGGCTCCACTGGTTTCCGGCGGATACAGCTATTATATCCGTTAACCCCAAAACCGGGACAGGCTTCCATTGCTCTATATTATTATCATTTCCAAGCTGGCCTCGCAAATTTTCACCCCAGGCTAAAACAGTCCCATCGGATTTTACAGCCAAACTGTGATTATCGCCACACGCTATAGCTATTATATCGGCCAACCCCGGAACCTCAGAAGGTATCCATTTTTCTACATTTGTATCGTCTCCAAGCTGGCCATGGTCATTCTTACCCCAGGCATAAACAGTCCCGTCTAATAACAAAGCTAAACTGTGCTCAACACCGCCCGCCAAAGCGGATACAACGTTCAACACCTCAACCGTAACGAAGGTACTCCGTTCAATAGTTGAATCATCTCCAAGCTGGCCGTTGTCATTCTTACCCCAGGACCAAACCGAACCGAGAGCAAGGCTGTGATAACCGCCGGCCACGACACCAAGAACATCATTCAACCCGGAAATACAAACAGGAGACCATTCATCATTAGGCACTGTATCATCTCCAAGTCCAAGCTGGCCAAACTCGTTATCGCCGAAAACCGCGACACCTCCAGCCGAATTCGCGAAAAGACTATGAATCTCACCAGCTGCTATATGAGAAATACCCGCGGTATCTATAACAGTTACAGTTATCTCCTGGCTATCCGTTAATCCACTCGAATCTGTCAAGGTCAATGTTACTACGTCAAATCCCGAGGCGTCTATCGCGACAGGTGTAATTGTAAGCACATCGGTTATAGTGTTAATCAAGGCTGTGAACAGAGTCTCATCTACAGGGGAAATTGACCATTCAAGCCCGTTACCGTCTCCGGAGAGGCCGTCTTCAAGATCTGTTTCATAACCGGAAAGATCCAAAATCCTGGATGTATCTTCATCCGTTGTAATATCAGGAATAACAGGGGTTATAACCGGATCGTCATTAACATCGGTTATTGCTACCTCTACATCCTGAGTGTCCGTCAATTCGCCGGAATCTGTCAAGGTTAAGGTGAGCATACCGCTGCCGGACGCGTTCTCTGCGGGCGTAATAGTAAGCGCGTCAGTATCAATTGACGCGGTGAACAAAGTTTCATCTTCTACGAAAACCGACCAGATAAGAGCGGCAGGTTCGTCTTCCACGTCTTTCTTGTTTCCGCTAAGGTCTATTGTCACATCTGTATCTTCAGGGGTTGAAATAGCAGTCACCTCGGGATCAATTTCAGGAGGGGTGTTAACGCCTATCGTTACCGTTACATCCTGAGTGGCCGTCAATTCGCCGGAATCTGTCAAGGTTAAGGTGAGCATACCGCTGCCGGACGCGTTCTCTGCGGGCGTAATAGTAAGCGCGTCAGTATCAATTGACGCGGTGAACAAAGTTTCATCTTCTACGAAAACCGACCAGATAAGAGCGGCAGGTTCGTCTTCCACGTCTTTCTTGTTTCCGCTAAGGTCTATTGTCACATCTGTATCTTCAGGGGTTGAAATAGCAGTCACCTCGGGATCAATTTCAGGAGGGGTGCTAACGTCTTCTATTGTTACCTCTATATCCTGAGTATCCGTCAACCCAACTGAATCAACCAAAATTAGTGTAACTACATCGGAGCCTGTAGCGTCTAATACAGGGGTGATAGTAAGCACATCGGTTACCGGATCAATCAAAGCCGTAAACAGAGTTTCATTGACTCCGGAAATCGACCAGGTAAGGCTGTTGTCATCCCCGGACGGGCCGTCTTCCACATCCGATTCATAATCGGTAAGATCAAAAGTCTTGGATGTATTTTCATCAGTCGTAATATCAGGGATAACAGAGGTAATAACCGGCGAATTATTGTCGCCGCCAAACATAAATATATCAACCCCTGTTTTGCCAAAATCCGCATCATCAGAAGACGATGTCCATATCGTAAGCTCATTAATTCCCTGAACCCAGTCAACCGTGCTGTCCCCATCTATATCCGCGGGAAGCGATAGGGTATACCACCCAAATTCTGCGCCCTGCACTATTGTATAATCCCATGTTCCAAAATCATCTCTATTTCCGCCTGTTCCATTAACAGAAACGTATATACCAAAATAATCGTAGTCGTATGCCATGCCCGGCGCTGTTATCTTTGCTTTAAAGTCAATCACAACATCATCAGTTAAAGACGGCTCCTTCGATAAATAAGCGTCAATTGTATGCTGTCCCCACTCACCGTCGAAAACGTCCGAAGCATCATCATTCTCTTCACCCCAAATGACATCATAAATAATTATATCCTGAGTATCGGTTAAATTACCTAAGTCTCTTAAGGTTAATACAGCCAAGTTGCTTCCGCCCGCTCCGGGAATTGAAGTAATAGTTAGTTCATCGGTTACGGCATTTATAGAAGCGTCACATAGGCTTAAATCTACCCCGGCAATTGACCAAATGAGGCTGTTGCCGTTAGCGGCTGGGCCGTCTTCCACGTCACTCTCATAGAATGTCAAATCCACGACAGTAACCGGCGCATAAGAAATTGGAATATCCGAAATTACGGATTTTATAACAGGTAAATTGTTAATCACATTGTTCGTCGTAAAATTCCAAACCGGGCCAACCGTCACAGCACCTTGATTATCCTTGGCCATTACCTTCCAGTAATAGGTAGTATCACTCTCCAGAGTTCCCGGATATAAAACTACATCTGTCTGATTATCTGAAATCAATGGGGGGTTCTCAGAGGTTCCCAAGAAAACACTGTAAGTAACTGTATCTTCAGAATCCGGATCACCGCCTATCCAGGAGACATTAATATCTCTTATAATATTTACAGCTTCATCTTCCGGATACGGGCTAGACGGCACATTTGGTGTTTTATTCATATTAAATGTTCTTTCTATAGGGTTCGGATCATAAAATCCGGCATTATCTACAGCCGCCACATAGAATGTGTGTTCACCTGTGTCAAGGTTTTTAAAAGTAACCGTGGTCTCATCCTCTTCAGGAATGAACATAAACCACTCATAATCATTCAACGGCTTATCAAGGCTATAAACATATCCCTGTATACTCCCGTCAATATCTTCACCGGATAACACAAAAGTAACTTCATCATCCACTGATTCCCCTTCTTCAGGGCCGTTTATAATATAAGTAAAAGGAGTTATACTATTATATATCTCTTCTCCGGATAGTTTTTTAATCGACAGGTCATCAAACCAGATTAGGCCTATGCCATTACGCGCCCTCAAACTAACAGAAGATATATGGTCAGCTCCAATCGGCAGTTCAAATACTCTGAGATATTGAGTCCAATCGCTATCTCCAACACCAAACGGCAAAACTATACTCCTCAATGTGCCGCCGCTCTCGTTGGCAATATTTATATGCATAAAGAATTCGCCATAAGCCGAAGCCGCTTTTTTAACATAAGCGCTCATCCGGTACATACCGTTTTCAGCTACGGGTATGGGTATAGGTGTAGTGTCAATTTCAGCTAATGTCCATTTAACGGGGTCATCTATTAACCGGGATTTAAGCGAGGAACTTCCTTCCTCCGTATGATTATACTCTCCTGTAGTATCCCACAGCCATGTGCTGTTGCTTTCGCCGGCATCCGGCACCCAATAAGCGGGAAACGAGCCTATCCCAACTTCAAAATCAAAATTGTAATCTCCACCCAGCTCAGGCATGTCACTGGCAAGAAAAAATATCCACTCCGCGGTATTTGTAGAATATCTGCCTTCATTATCAATCGCTTTTACGGAAAAGGCATAACCTCCAATCGCTAAATCATTATAGGTAACGCTCGCGCTCGCGCTGCCGGCGGCAGTCCCCCTTAACATCTCATACGCGTTTACCCTGCCCGCCCCTAATTTACCTTCATAACCGGGATTTAAGGAATCTACAGAATCCGTGGAGTTAATTATCCGGCTCCTAACCTGCTCGTTAGTATATGTCGGCTTTTGAGACAAAAGTAATGCCGCCAGGCCGCTGACATAAGACGCGGCAAAACTGGGGCCTCCTTCAGAAACACAATATCCGGGATCAGTATCCAGTTGAACAACGTCCGTAAAAGATCCAATGCTCCCGGAAGCTAAAGATAATATATCTTTACCCGGGGCCGACACATCTATCCAGTCACCGTAACCCGACAAATCGGTCTTTTTATCATCGCTGTCAACAGCCGCCACACTTATTACATTATCACACGCGGCAGGATAATGAGGCTCATCCGTATTTTTATTGCTCATGCATGCCACAATAACACACCCCTTGCTATACGCAAAAGCTACAGCAAGTTCTACCTCAATACGATCCTGTACAAAAGCCGTGCTTATATTTATTACCCGCGCGCCATTATTAGCGGCATATCTTATCGCAAGGCTCACCTCATCCGGAATATAGAAGGAATTATTGCCCACCACTAAAGGCATTATCTTCGCGGACGGGCATATACCCGAGATCCCCATGTTATTACCGCTTTCAGCGGCTATAATCCCGGCAGCTATTGTTCCATGGCCGGGTATAGAGGCGTCCATATCGTCATCTAATACATCATTATTATTTTCACCAAAATCCCAGCCTCTTATATCGTCTATATAACCGTTTCCGTCATCATCTATACCGTTAAAATCAGACGCGTCAACTATCCCGTTATTATCTAAATCTTCCCCCGCGTTTATCCACATCTGATTGGACAACTCAGAATGATTGTAATCCACACCCGTATCAATTACCGCCACAATCACTTCGCTACCGGAAGATAGCAAGCTCCAGGCCTCGGGCATATCTATATCACTGTCAACGGTACCTGAAACAGTCGGACTTTCAGCGCCGCCTTCAGCGAAATTGTAATAAGACTGCCCTTCGTTATTCAGTCCCCATTGCGACCAAAAATATGGATCATCCGGCACGGAAGTCCCGGGGATAACAGTTTCGGGAATTATTTCATGCCAGGTACCATCATAATCCGGGCCTATCAAAGAATAAACAAAACGTTCAATTTTCCCATCAGAATCAACACCGTGAAAAGTAAATACAGGGTCTTTATCGTAACCCAGAATTGCCGGCCCTGAATCAAGAAATACTTCAGGCGCTGAACCTAACAGCTCTTCGCCTAACATCTTAAAATTATCAAACCAAATGGTTCCCTGTCCGTTCTGATATGAAAAGCTAAGTAAAAAGTATAGGCTTGTGTAACCAGCCGGCGCGGTAAAGGTACCTGTATACTCCACCCAGTTACTATTGGCTGTGGTGCTTATAGGTATGCTTATATCCTGGCCGAATAGAGGATCCATGCCGTCAAAAAACATTATGTTGAATGAAGACTCTCCCGTATAACCGGGAGAGGTCATTACCCAAACGCTGAATGTATATTCAGATCCCGAAGAGATCATCTTCGGATAACTAAACCTCCAGACAACAGAATTGGCGGGCGATACCGTAGTCATACTCGATTTAAGCGACGATGTGCCGCTGTAACCTATTGTCTCATCCCAACCCGCATTAACCTGTTCCGGAGGGCCGGACTTTATCAATTCCCACCCCGCGGGACATTTGTCAGAAACATTAAGGTAATATTCATCTATCGCCGGGCCGGAAAGCTCGTACTCATGTTTCCAGTCTAAATATATGCCGCCATCTTCTTCATTGTCCTGAACTACGCTGTTGTTTTCCGGTAACAATAATTCAGGCGCCGGTATCCCTGACTCCGGCTCGCCTTCGGCATAGTGATATATACCTAAAGAGGCGAAAGATTCATAGCTTATTTTCAGTTTTATAGTGGTTACTTCTGTCCCCTTGAAAATTTCTGTTATCTCTATTGTCTCAGCATCACATAAATACTTTGTGCTAAGTTGAAAAATATCTATGTCACCTGTATCAGGATTTATTCCAAGAAAATCGCCTTCACTGACAATACCTTCTTCTACAATATCCCCAAAAATATCCAGAAGTACTATCAAGGCAGTATCATCGTCTCCTACCGTATCTATACGCAGACTATAACCAAGCTCAAAAGATATTTCTAGCGAATTTCCAATGTGTAAACTATATTCTTCACTCCAAGTTGGTCCAACTTCATAAGGTCCTACAGAGTAAAACTCTAAAACACCATCCACTCGTTCGGTCATATAATTTAATCGATTGCCCACGGTTATTTCTTCATTCTCATAAGTATCACCCCATGGTGTGACTATATCCATAAAAACTTTGTCATTCCAGGTCTCGATTTTTCTACATATAATTGTACCGTAAAAATCCCATGGTATTTCCGGAGGATCCACTCCAAATTTAAATGTCGTATCGTATTTGTCATCTATAGATGTGTTATATGGACTTGGCGTATCAGTAACTGTAAATGTTACTACCTCAGATTCACAACTGCCGTATTCAGATGACCCAGCAAATTTTGCCTGTAAACTATGTATCCCCACACCTGTTGTAGTATAAACACCTAATGTATAACCATCATCACTCCAATAATAATCCAATTCAGGTATTTCTATTTTACTGCCGTCAATATAAAAATCTACATATTCAGCTAATATATCGTCACCTGTACCACTATCCTTCAGTTTAGCTCTTAAGGCGTATGGCTGCCCTTCGGAAAAATCTATGCTGTAATAAGCTTCCTGATTAGAAATAACCAGTTCGGCGGGCCTATTTGATATAGTTAACGTATCCGCGTCACCACTGGGAGCCCAGTATTCATTTCCTAAATAAGCAGCTTCAATAAAATAATCGCCAGAGGAGAGATCAGCCGGAGTATATGTGTATGTAACTTCACCTGAGAGATCTGTGGCAGAAATAAAAAGCGTTTCTCCAAAGTCGGTTACATCCCCGTCTTGATTTTTGTCAAGATAAAACCCCACCTCTTCATTCCATATCGGATAATCGGGAGATCCCACCGCCATTAAAACAGCCGTTAATGTAACAGAGCCGCCTGCTATTATTGATGGAGGCCTGGGAGGATCAGTAGTCCAAATAAGAGTCGTAGGTTCCAGGGTACTTTCTTCAATAATCGTTATACTGTGCCCGCCATTCCAATCGCTTACACCCCCATTAATATCTTCCGCTTTCGTTTTTACTGTATATGTACCCGCAATACTCCAAGAGTGGCTTCGTGACACAGCGTCACCGGAAGCAATATACTCTGTTGTTTCAAAAGGACTCTCGTCACCCCAGTCAAATGTGAATTTTACATCGTCACCGTCACTATCTACTGTCCATGTGCTGATTTCCACCGATTGGCCAATTTCAGCGGAAGTGAGGCCGTTTATACCCGGAATATCGGGGACATTGTTGACAATAACCTCAATAACCTCAATGTTTTTTGTGCAAACATCTCCAAACCATTCTTCAATTCCGTCTTCAACCATCTGCCAATCACACGTATAGGTTCCGGCAGTTGAAGGCGCGGTAGCTGTAAAGGAAAAAGTCGCGGTGGCATCCGAATCAATAGGCGAGCTTGGTAACCCAACTCTGGTAAGACCCCATACATTGTTATTCGCAAGATTTTGTGAACCTAATTTATGCGGCGTAGTGTCAGTAGCTATCCATTGTTTTGTGCCGGTATTTTTCATCACTATACTGATTTCAAACTCTTCACCTTCGTCAACAGTACCAGGAGCAGTCATGCTAATAAATTGAGCACCGTTATACTGAGTGAGTTCCAAACACGGCGAGATAAAGGTAAAACCGTCATTTATCGTCATGGTATAATTGGTATTGGTCGATAAGACGGTAGCCGTGATATCATTGTAGCTTAAAAAATCATAACCATCCGCGGGAACAGTTACAAATCTTACAGAATCACCATCATCAACGGTATAACTGGCAGAATTCGATGTCGAACCCAGCAATACACCTCCATCAGTCTCATTATAGACCTCGGTAGTACCCGAACCATCGGGATAAACATCCACTTCAAAGGTAACTGGGGTGGGTGCAACAATAACCTCAATGTTTTTTGTGCAAACATCTCCAAACCATTCTTCAATTCCGTC
>CBDURG010000083.1:0-8689 GCA_965369805.1 uncultured bacterium | reverse complement strand
TTTCTTCCACTTCTTTTTTCCTGGAGGCAAGCGCCGTTTGGACCGAACGAATGATAGACGACGGTTTAACATTATGTTTGCGGTTATATTCCTGCTGAATTTTCCTCCTCTTCGATGTTACTTCTATTGTTTTCTTAATCGCATCGGTTATTTTATCAGCGTAAAGCAGAACTTTTCCATCAATATTCCTTGCGGCTCGTCCTGACGTTTGTATAAGTGAAGTCTCAGAACGAAGGAAACCCTGCTTGTCAGCATCAAGAATAGCAACAAGCGCAACCTCAGGAAGGTCCAGCCCTTCTCTTAAAAGGTTAATACCAACAAGAACATCGAACTTTTCTGCCCTAAGCTCTCTCAGGATTTCAACTCTTTCAATCGCGCCAATGTCCGAATGTATGTATTTTACCCTGATTCCGAGTTTACTTAAATACAAAGTTAGATCCTCCGCGGTTTTTTTCGTCAGAGTAGTTACAAGGATCCTCTGTTTTTTCTTAACACATTTTTTTATTTCACCGGACAGATCATCAACCTGGCTTTCCAGCGGCCTTACTTCTATATCCGGATCAATAAGGCCTGTCGGCCTTATCAATTGACACGCGGGATCAGCGTCTTTTTCAATCTCATACCCGCAGGGAGTAGCAGACACATATAATACTCTCTTTGCGAGGCTTTCAAATTCATTAAAATTTAAAGGCCTGTTATCAAGCGCCGAAGGCAATCTGAAACCAAAACCAACAAGTGTTTCCTTTCTGGATCTATCACCCGCGTACATCCCGCGAACCTGTGGAATTGTTACATGAGATTCATCAATTACAGTTAAGAAATCTTCCGGAAAAAAATCGATAAGGCAAAAAGGCCGTGATCCTGGTGAACGCCCGGTCAAATGCCTGGAATAATTTTCAATTCCCGAACAGTACCCCATTTCAGAAAGCATCTCCACATCATATTTTGTTCTTGATTCAAGCCGCTGCGCTTCAAGGACTTTATTATTTGAAATAAAATATTTCAGCCTTTCATCAAGTTCTTTAAGAATATTCTCAGTCGCATTTTTTATCTTCTCCTGTGGCAAAACAAAATGTTTGGTGGGAAATATATTTATCTCCTCAATCTCCTTACTCTTTTTACCTGTAAGAGGATCTATCAAATACAGGGTTTCGATTATGTTATCACAAAAAGACACCCTGACCGGCGGTTTATTATACAATGGAAAAACTTCAACTACGTCACCTCTTACTCTGAAAGTGCCGGGGGCAAAAGCTATGTCATTTCTCGTATATTGAATATCCACCAGGAGCTTGAGAAATTCTCCCCGTTCCAGACACATACCCCTCTTTAAAAAAACAAACATGTTTTTGTAATCTTCAGGCGAACCCAATCCATAAATACATGAAACACTCGCGACTATTATCACATCTTTCCGGGACAGCAGGGAAGCCGTCGCGGAGAGCCTCAATTTCTCTATCTCTTCATTTATTGAAGCATCTTTTTCAATATATGTGTCAGTCTGGGGAATATATGCTTCAGGCTGGTAGTAGTCATAATAAGAAACAAAATACTCCACAGCGTTATCAGGAAAAAAGTTCTTCAGTTCGCTAAACAGCTGCGCCGCGAGTGTCTTATTATGAGAAATTACAAGTGCGGGCCTGTTAAGCTTGCTTATTACATTTGCCACTGTAAAGGTCTTGCCTGACCCTGTTACACCTTCCAGGACTTTCTGAGATTTTCCTTTACTGAAGGCAGCAATAATCTTTTTTATAGCCTCAGGCTGGTCACCGGTCGGCTTAAAATCAGAAACCAGCTTAAATAAATTAGAGTTATTCATTTTTTTTGCGGTCTTTTCTGTTATTAAATCTCTCATATTCACTGAACAGACAACCACAGTAATTCTGCTTATATAAATCAAGATCATCAGTCATCTGCCAGTGCTCCTTCCAGCCTTTCCTGAAATCCTCATAATAAAATTCAATGTTATTATTCTTTGCCGCTTCTTCACAAATATTCTTTATTTTCTCATGGTCTTGTTTGTGGCTGATAAGAAGCGTCGATGTAAAAGAGTCACAACCAATTTCTACCGCCTTAAGAGCGGCCCTTTCAATCCTGTCTTTATAACACCGGCCGCACCTGTCACGAAAATCTCCGATAACCATGCGAAACCACGCCTCTATTTCGTATATTTCGCAAACTGTAAGAGCTATGTTAAAATGTCTGCAGACTTCAATAACCGCTTTTAGCCTTTTGATATATTCCCTGTAGCCATGGATATTCGGATTATAAAAAAAACAGTTTACTTCGTGATTGCCTGAAAGAAGCCTTTTTACGGGATATGTCGCGCAAGGGCCGCAGCAAGTATGAAGTAAAATTTTCACATAGTTTCCTTTTTCTTAACAGATACCTGAACCACGATTACACAAATAAAAAATACTGGCTTTTTAGTAAATACTTGAATATTATAAAAAAAAATCAGGATAATTAACAGTTATATTGATATGTCAAACTTCTCCAATAAAAAATATTTTTTACTTTTCGCCTGTGTTTTATCAATAGCGGGTTTCAACATATTTTTCAGGCTTGGGAGCACCAAAGCCCACAGCTGGGACGAGGCAATGTATGGAATTAACGCGTATGAAATGATTCAGAACAATGAATATATCCTTACAACTTTTGGGGAAGACACAGATGATCATCATAGCCTGAAACCTCCTCTCGGCCTCTGGCTTATTATAGCTGGATATAAAATTTTTGGATATAATCTTTTCGCTTTACGCTTTGCGTCAGCAATAAGTGGATTTGGATGTATAGTTATTATTATGCTGATCCTTTACAAAAAAAGCCTGCAACTGGAAGCCCTTATATCCGGATTGGTTCTGGCCACAACATATTCATTCCTTTGTCATCACTCTGCAAGATCGGGAGAATATGACATATTATTAACTTTTTTTATATGCATCTCTGTATTAAGCATAGAAACAGTAAAAAACAACTTTCTAAAATCCGCGATAATAGGATTGATGATATCACTTTCCTTTTTATTAAAAAGCTTCGCGGCAATATATCTGATTTTGATAGTAATTTTATATATATTCATATCAAAACAATATAAAGAACTCAAAATCAATCATTTCATATTGCTGGCTTTATTCTCTCTCGCTCCTATTTTGGCCTGGGGATATCTCAGATATATAAAAGATGGCTATGGCTTCTTACAAAAGATGGTTCAGCTTGACCTTTTGGAAAGGTCAGCCCGGACAGTTCACGGACATAGCGGCGGCTATTCGTATTATTTTATAAAAATGATGGAAAAAAACTGGTACTGGATTTTAATGTTTCTCTCTACATTATGGCTGATACGGAAAAAAATAAATTCAGAGTTAATCAAGAAACACGTTTTATACATCATCTGGTTTTTAGTTCCCATTACAGTAGCAACTTTGATAAAAACAAAGTTAAGCTGGTATATAATCCCGTCATATCCCGCATTGGCGATTATTACAGCCATTTGCATAGGAATATATTTAAAAGATAAACATGTCAAACAAAGAAATAAAGTGGTGCTGATTTTAGCCATTCTCATCATAACTCTAGGCGCGGAAGTAAGGATCACTTCAAAGATATTAAGCAGGCAGCCGACTAACTTCCACAAAGCCTTAAATCAAATTCCGTCAAATTTATATAAGGGGTCCAATATTTACTCAAACTATTGGAGCCAATCAAATAGATTTATTTCTAAAGTCGTTAATGGATTTGACAATGTATGTACCGACAACTTCAAGGAAGGATTTCTGCTGAGAGCGACAGACAACGATTTATTCATAGGAAAAGAAAAAGACATTAATGTGAAAAATAAAGATAAGCTAGCTGTAATACTGGATTACAAAGGCTGGTTAGTTGTAAAGAAAAAAGACAACCCGCGTTAGAATAGATTTTCCTGAGCATCCTTTTTAAGTTTAATACCAAGGTGGGCGTAGGCAAGTTGAGTTGCTTTTCTCCCGCTGGGCGTACGTTTTATAAAACCCTGCTGTATAAGATAAGGTTCATATACCTCTTCAATCGTTTCCGGTTCTTCGCCGACTGATACAGCAATCGTATTTACCCCGACAGGGCCTCCCCCAAACTTACTGATTATCGTATCAAGTATTCTTTTATCCATTTCGTCAAAACCTTTCTCGTCTATTCCAAGTAACTTAAGCGCGGTTTGCGCTACATCCCTGGTTATCTTATTACCCGCTTTAACCTGCGCATAATCCCTTACCCTTTTTAAAAGAGCATTTGCAATCCTGGGGGTTCCCCTTGACCTAAACGAAATTTCTTTTGCCCCTTCCTTATCAATTTCAACAGAAAGAATTTTAGAAGAACGAGTAATAATTTTTTTTATCTCCTCCGGTTTATAAAAATCAAGCCTTTCCGAAATCTCAAATCTTGCCCTAAGGGGAGCCGATAAAAGGCCTGAACGCGTCGTAGCACCTATAAGAGTAAATCTGGGAAGGTTTAACCTTATGGATCTTGCGCCCGGCCCCTGGTCTATCAAAACATCAATCCTGAAATCTTCCATAGCGGAATACAAATACTCTTCAACCACATTATTTAATCTGTGTATTTCATCAATAAACAGCACAGACCCCTCTTCTATGTTGCTCAAGATACCGGCAAGATCCCCGGGTTTCTCAATTACAGGCCCGGTTGAGGTTTTTAACTCCGCTCCCATTGCCTCGGCAACGATGTAAGCAAGTGTTGTTTTCCCAAGGCCGGGAGGCCCTGAAAAAATCACATGATCAAGAGGCTCTTTTCTCTCTTTTGCCGCCTGGACAGCAACAAGCAGTCTTTCCTTAACTTCTTCCTGGCCTACAAAATCACTCATTTGGGAAGGACGAAGTTTATTTTCGAACTGCGCGTCCGGTTTCTGGACAACTTCATCAAAAATCTTTTCCATGATTCACCGCTACTATTTATTATTTTTTCAAAGCTTCTCGAACCAGGTTTTCCACGCCGGCATCCCTGCCTAAAACGTCAAAAGCTTTATCAACCGCCCCGGCCGCGTACTTACTGTCAAACCCAAGAGAAATAAGAGCCATAACAGCATCGGCCATCGCACTTTGCTCTTCGCCAACAGGCTGCCACATCTTTGAACCTTCAACAAGGCCTGTTTTCCCAAATTTATCCTTCAACTCAAGGATTAATCTATCTGCTGTCTTTTTCCCAACACCGTGAATACCGGATAAAACGGATGCATTCCCTGTTCTTAAAGCTGAAACAAGCACCTGAGGAGTCATTCCGCTCAAAAATGAAATCGCAAGCTTGGGGCCTACTCCGGAAACCGATACCAGCATTTCAAAAAGAGCTTTTTCATCCTCCGTCGCGAAACCGTATAAACTAATCTCATTTTCCTTCACAATAGTTTCAATAAAAAGTTCCGCCATCCCGTCCATCTTTTGAACTTCTTCAAAAGTATTTAAAGATATTTTCACATCATATCCTACCCCGTTAACATCAACAAGCAATCCGGCAGGATGCGTCTTTAACAGTTTCCCTTTTATATAACCTATCATTCTGGCAGCCTTTGCGGACAAGTATTTCTACTCATCATATTCTTTTCACAACATTAACACGATTTGAAATATTATTACAGTGACATACAGCTACCGCGAGGGCATCCGAAGAATCCTGAGGTTTAGGGATATCAGCAAGCCTCAGGATTATTCTGATCATCGCGGCAACCTGTTCTTTGCCCGCGGTTCCCCTTCCGCTAACAGATTGTTTTATATCTTTCGGCTGGTATTCATAAACAGGAATACCGTTTTTTGCCGCGCACAAAACAGCTATTCCTTTTGCCTGTCCTAATTTTAAAGCAGAAACGGCATTTTTTGAAACAAACTGCCCCTCGAGAGCAACCACGTCTGGAGAATATTTAGCAATGCATTTATTGAGTTTGTTGAAAATATTCAAATACCTGGAAGACATCGGGTCCGAACTTTTATTCCGGATAGCTCCATAACAAACAGGATTAAATTTATTTTTTTTAAAATCAATAATCCCATAACCTGTAATAAGAGTCCCCGGGTCAACACCCATTACCCGCATAACATTCCTTTTGCTTAATTATGAATAATAAAAAACTTTTTTGTTACCACGAAGGACACGAAGAAGAGCAAAAAATATTTTTTTTAATAAATCTTTTAAAAAATTACCTTTAAAAAACCAAGCTCAAACATTCTATGTAATTCTATTGCACATCTTATTATCTGTTTTGACAATTTATCAAATTTTACTTCGTGTCCTTCGTGCTCTTCGTGGTAAATATTCTTTTCTCTTCTTTTTTATCTTTTTCTATCTATCTCTGCATTTTTGTCTTATAACTTTGAAATATCTAATTTTATACAAATTTATTTATCAGATGTATACTCTTCAATTTCATTACCGGGTATATCAAAATTGGCATATACATGTTGGATATCATCATGATCTTCGAGAGTTTCTATCAGTCCAATAACCGATCGGGCTTCATTTCCTGTCACTTTAACAGCGTTCCTGGGAATGTAGGCCAGGCTGCTTGATTCTGTTGCATAACCGGCAGTTTCAATAGCTGTTCTAACAGCATCAAAATTTTCAGGCGGAGCCGTGATTTCAAATAGGAGGGTTTCATCATCAAAAACAAGATCATCAATGCCAGCATCAAGAACAGATTCCATGAGTTTCTCTTCTTCCTCTTTACCTGCCTTGAGACCAAAATAAGCCTTTTTATCAAACATCCATGCCACCGCGCCAGCACCCGCCAGATTTCCATTTTTCTTTGTAAATATCGATCTTATTTCAGCCGTCGTCCTGTTTTTGTTATCTGTCAGCGTCTCAATCATTACAGCAACTCCGCCGGGGCCATATCCTTCATAAGTAAACTCCTCATAATTCACGCCCGGAAGCTCTCCGGTTCCTTTCTTTATGGCCTTTATTATATTGTCCTGCGGCATATTAGCTTCTTTCGCGTTCATCAATACTGTTCTCAGCGTAGGGTTCATATTCACGTCACCCCCGCCAAGTTTCGCCGCGACGGTTATCTCACGGCTAATCTTGCTAAATACTTTACCCCTTTTAGCATCAGTTGCCGCTTTTTTATGCTTAATACTGCTCCACTTTGAATGTCCACTCATTGTAAAACCTCACTGACACATAGTCTTTAGTATTTAGTAAATCATACCTACACCCTCGACACTACACCCTATCTTTTACTTTTCCTCCTTTTCCTTCTTTGCTTCTTCAATTATCTTAGGAACTATGTGCGCGGGAACCTCTTCATAATGTGAAAACTCAACCGTAAACGTTCCTCTGCCGCCGGTCATAGATCTAAGTTCAGTCGAATATCTAAAAACTTCTGCCTGCGGAACCATTGCTTTTACCTTTTGACGTAAGCCCTTTGGTTCCATACCGGAAATTCTACCCCTCTTTGAATTAAGGTCCCCTGTTATATCTCCCATATAATCACTTGGAATAACAACCTCTATATTCATTATTGGCTCAAGCAAAATCGGTTTTGCTTTTATAAACGCGTCTTTAAAAGCCTTTGATCCGGCTATTTTGAAAGCCATTTCTGAAGAATCAACATCGTGATATGAACCATCATAACAGCGTGCTTTCGCATCCACTACAGGATACCCCGCGACAATTCCCTCTATCATTGATTCCTTTATCCCCTTTTCAACAGCCGGAAGAAAGTTCCTGGGAATCGCGCCGCCAACTATTTCATTAACAAATTCAAAACCTGCCCCTCTTTCAAGAGGTTCAATCTTTAGATATACTTCCCCATACTGGCCTTTCCCGCCGGATTGTTTCTTATATTTTTCATGGCCAGCGGATTTTTCCTTGATTGTTTCCTTGTAAGCGACCTTCGGAACCAAAAGATCAGCATCAACATGGAATTTTGTTTTAACTCTGTGCATAGCCGCTTCTATATGCAAAGCGCCCATTCCAGAAATAACAAGTTCTTTAGTAGCACTATTTCTTTCAACTTTAATAGTGGGATCCTCCTCCGCAATCCTATGGAATCCGATGCCGATTTTCTCGTCATCATCCTTAGCTTTCGGATAAACCGCGAATGATATAAGAGGTTTGGGAAATTCAATAGGGGTAACAGAAATTTTCGTCCCGGAACCGCAAAGAGTGTTATTCACATGGGTATTCTTAAGTTTCGCGACAGCTACAATATCTCCGGGCCCAGCCTCCGATACTGAAAGCTGTTCCTTACCTTTTATAGTATAAATATGTCCAATACGCTCTTTTGAACCAATTGTAACATTCATAGCTTCCGAATCAGACCGCAGGACTCCGGAATAAATCCTAAGATATGTTAACTGCCCAACATATGGATCCGTCACGGCCTTAAAAACAAAAGAAACCAGGGGTTCTTTTTTATCCGCTTTAATTTCCTTGCCATCTATCTCAAGAGGCCTCACATCAACAGGGGAAGGCATATAATCAGCAATAAAATCAAGCAATTCCTGTGACCCTATCTCTCTGTCACCGCTGCCGGCAAGTACGGGAACAACCGTCCCCTTAGTTATCGCGTTTTTCAAACCGCTTTTAAGTTCCTCATCCGAAAGTTCCCCTTTATCAAAGTATTTTTCCAGAAGAGCATCATCGCTTTCAGCTACTGCTTCCATAAGGGCTTCTTTATCGTCTTCCAGAAGAACAGAATCATGAGCCAACG
>CBDURG010000082.1:0-8890 GCA_965369805.1 uncultured bacterium | reverse complement strand
CTGTGTTTTTAACTCCTCATATCGGTTCCTTTTTCCTTTTTGACTCTCATAGGCATCTTGAAGAATTTGTCGCGGATAATGCGGGGAAGTATTATGTATGGCCCGGTATCAAAGATTATATTAATAAACATAAATCCTACCGGTACAACTTTGATTTCGTCCAGGACTTCTACAGGAAGAATGGCTTTATCCCATATATTGATTGTAGAGCCAGTACTCTGGAGTGGGCCTATACGTTTTATAAAAAACATGTTCTTCCCGACTATCCTATTGTGGTTCATCTGAGGAACAATCCGCGAAGCGGGGCGGAAAGGAATGCGTGTTTGGATGCCTGGTTGGAGTTCTTCAGGTTTTGTGAAGGTCAATTTGATGTAAAATTTATTATGATTGGATCGGTAAAAGAGATTGACAATAGATTCAGGAATCTTTCCAACGTTCTAATTTCAAAGGATTACGCGACAACAGTTGAGAAAGATGCGGTTTTGGCATATTCGTCGCTGATCGACCTTGGAATTAGTTCGGGCCTCTCCGCGATGGTGTATTTTAGCCAAACCCCATATATTATGTTTAACTACAGGCTTGCGCATGAAAACCTTCCACATGGTGAAAACTTTCCTTTCGCGACAGAGTTACAAAAGTTAGTCTGGATGCCCGAAACTACAGAGATTTTGATAGAGGAGTTTTCTAAGCTTTTCCCCAAGGTGAGCAAGACGGATTGGCGGGAGAAAATGGAGAAGTTTATGGCTTCCCGCAGCGGTGAGACTTTTCAATCCCATCTATTATGGTCAGAATAATTGGCCGAATATTATCTTATATCTAACCTACTTTTAAAGACCAGCGGACGTAAATTCTTGGTAGTTTTCTGGGCGATTTGACATATGCCAAATTATAGGGTAACCTTAAACTAACAGAGGAAAAGAAGCTGATTATTACAGGTTAAAAGTACTGGGAGGTGATATATAAATGGGTAAAAGTCCTGCGTGTTATTTTAAGGGAAAAAGAGAAAAACACGGAAGGTGGACAGAACGGTTTTCCAGGAGAAAGTATTTTAAAAGTTTTAAGTCCCCGGGGAAAAAGTAGAGTAACGGTAACAAGATTCCGAGTTTAAGGCTTTGCCCAGCGAAACAAAGTCGGGGTGTTTTTTTGCCCGGGATTTACGGCCTGAATCCTTAACCCTGATACTTAAATCTTGATTTCTTTCCATTTTTCCATGCGAAATCTTGTTAGATATGAGATACTGAGGGTGATAATATAGACAGTTGCTCCGGCCCATGCTCCGATGATTCCAAGTTTCATTACTATTCCCAGGAAGTATGCGAGCGGGATGAATAACAGCCAGGCATACCCTATTGACGCCCACATTACCCATTTTGCGTCCCCGGCTCCTTTGAGCGCTCCCACCGAAGTTATGCTTATGGCATCGAATATTTGAAATACCGCCGCTATCTTTAGAATAAGTGTACCGTATTTTATGATATCCGGATCTTTTCTGAAAACAGATACCAGCTCTGACGGTATTGAAATAAACAGCACTGCTATAAAAAATGCGTAAGCCAGCGAAATCTGGAGAGATGTGTTGGCTGAAATTTTTGCCAATTCATGTTTGCCGGCCCCTATGTATTGCCCGACAAGAGTTGTTGCTGCCATTGATATCCCGATAGCGGGCATGAAGGAAACCGAAAGGATCTGGAGCGCAATGTGGTTTGCGGCGAGTTGCAGTATTCCCAATCTCGAAATTATTATTGTAAAAACAAAAAAGGCGAAAATGTCCATGAAAAACTGGATTCCCATTGGTATTCCTATTCGGAGTATTCGTCTGATCTGGTAAAAGTTGAACCTTGGTACTTTCTTTGAGTTAAATTTCTGAGCATAGTACTTTGAGCTGAAAACAATAATATATGTGATCATCGTGAAAAAGGAAGCCAGAACCGTGGCTATTGCGGCTCCTTTTAACCCCATTTCCGGCAGGCCGAATTTCCCGAAAACAAAACCAATATCCAGGAAGGCATTCAGTATATTTGCGGCTATCGCGATTTTCATAGGTGTTCTGGTATTGCCGACTCCCAGAAAAAAGGCGTAAAATGCAAAGTTCATTGAGATAAATATTCCTTCAAGAAGCCTTGTTTGGAAGTAGGTAACTGCCATTATGGATATTTCCTCAGGCGGGTTGATAATTTGAAAGAGGATAGGGCCGATAAAGCGAATGGAGATAATAATAATTCCGGAAATGAGTGAAAAATAGAGCCCTTGCCAGGCAAGGTACCCGCAAATTCTATAGGACCGTGCGCCGTGGTACTGCGAAACAAAAGTAGTTATACCTTTTGAAGTTCCGTTGAACAGTGAGTAAAAACACCAGATAAGTATTGATGTCATCCCGACGGCGGCAAGTTGTTTTGTTCCGAGTTTTCCGACGATTAGGGTGTCGACCAGCCCCATAATAGTATAAGAGGACATGACGATAACCGCGGGAGCGGCTATACGTATTACTTCCCGAAAATTATGTTTTTTTATGTATTCGTTAAAGTAAGTTTTCATTTACCCTGCAACCTAGAACCTAGAACCCAGAACCTATAACCGGTTACTTTGCTTTCTTTTGATTATGCAATACACTGTGATATAATAACCCAGATTGACCTGTATTTATATAATTTTATAGAAAGAGAAATAGGATAAAAATGAAAATACTTTTTATAAGGCCTGTTACACCGGGGGCAATTGTTCTTAACCTGATTCCGCCCATTGGGATCGGATACCTGGCTTCGGTTTTGAGAAAAGCCGGGCATGAAGTGCGTTTTATGGACTGCATTCTTGAGGGACTTGATTACGAAGGTTTCAGGAAAAGGTTCAAAGAGGTATGTCCTGATGTTTTAGCCATGACTGCTTTTTCCCATGATGTACCTTCGGTCAAGAAAACGGCCAGGATAATAAAAGAAGAAAAGCCGGATACGGTAATTGTCCTTGGCGGGCCGCATTCTTCGGGTATGCCGCATGAAACACTTACCATATTAGAAGATGTGGATTTTGCGTTTCGCGGAGAAGCGGAACGTTCAATTGTGAAACTTTGTGACTATTTTCAGAATGGGAAACCCCTGCCTGAAGAGATAAAAGGCCTTATATGGAGGAAGGACAATAAGGTGATGGTAAATGAGCAGGATTTTCCGGAAAACCTTGATGAAATTCCTTATCCTGCCTGGGACTTGATGGATCCGAAGGAATACCCGGATGCTCCACAAGGAGTTATCTTTAGAAATTCTCCGGTTGCCCCGATAATGTTTACCAGGGGATGTCCGTTTAAATGTACCTTTTGTGCCGGGTGGACAATAACCGGAAGAAAAATCAGGTATCGCAGCCTTGAAAATATTAAAGGTGAAATAGCTCTTTTACATGATAAGTTTGGTGTTAAAGAAATCCATATTCTTGATGATAATTTTTCTTTTGCCAAAGAGTATGTGAAGGATTTTTGCAGATGGTTGATTAGTACGAAATGGGGAATTACCTGGTGCTGTCCGAATGGTTTGAGATGCGATACCCTTGATGAAGAGACCGTTAAATTGATGAAAGAATCAGGATGTTACTACATCTCCGTAGGAATTGAGTCAGGTTCACCGGAAATACTCAAAAAAATGAGGAAAGGCCTGACGGTAGAAAAGATTAAGAAACAGGTTGGTTTGATTGCCGGTGCCGGAATGGATGTAAACGGATTTTTTATTCTTGGCTTTCCCGGTGAAACTGAAAAGGATATTAAACAGACAATAAAATTTGCTGTGAACCTTAATTTAACACGTGCCGCGTTTTACAGTTATATACCTCTTCCGGGGACTGAGTTATATAATGCTTTGCTTGAAAAGAATGAGATAGGCGCGATAGACTGGGAAAACATGACCGAGATGAGTGTACCTTATACCCCGGCAGGTATTTCTAGAGCAAAATTAAAAAAATTACAGAGAACCGCGCATCTTAAGTTTTATTTAAGGCCGAAAATAATGTTTAAACTTTTAAAAGAAATAAAGACTTTTAATCAGTTTAAATTTATTCTAAAAAGGGCGAAAGCTTACCTGATTGGATAAATGAAAAAGTTTGTTGTAGATCAAAAATTCCTGTTTGTAGTTCTTCTGATTTCCCTGGGCTTTTTTTTGGGAAGCCAGTTGTTTCTTCAAACAAGTTTCCTGAGCGGGGATTACAGGGCGCAGCATGTTCCATGGGCGGTTTCACTTGACAGGGCTGTTAAAAGCGGAACGCTTCCTCTGTGGGATCCATATACTCACCTGGGTTTTCCCATGCTTGCGGAAGGCCAGATGGCAGCTTTGTACCCTCCGACCTTGTTGCTTTATCTACTTTTTCCGTTAAAAGCAGCTTATGCCTGGGGTAATGTTTTACATTATATTCTGGCAATTATGTGGATGTATATGTTTCTTAGGAATGCGGGCCTTAAAGATTTCTCGTCAGCAATGGGAGCCCTGGTTTTTGCTTTTGGAAGCGTTAGCGGAGGAGGATACTATAATACAATTTCACTTAAAGTCCTTTGCTGGTTTCCATTGACTCTTTTCATTATAGATTGTTATTTCAGGAAGCGTAAATTCCCATATATGCTCCTTTTGGGCGGGGTTTTTGCGTGGCAAGTGTTAGCAGGATATTTTCAGTATGCTCTTTATTCTATAATTTTCTCCGGGTTATATTTTTATTATTCTTCGATTATCGCGAACACAAAAAGAAAGCAATCAAAAAATGTAATTAAGTCTTTATCTAAGGATACAGTTGCTTTTGTTATTGCCGCTATAACCGCCCTTGTTATTGCATCACCTCAGATATATGAAACATTGAAGCTGATATCATTTTGTCCGAGAAAAGGAATGGATTTGGGTTTTGCCCTTTCGGGGTCTTTTTGGCCCACCGGGATAATAACGCTTTTTTTCCCCCATTTTGGAGGTATGCCCTATGTAAACGGTGCAATATTTGTGGGGATTGTACCTCTCTCAGCAGTCCTGTTTATTAGAAGAAAAGTATTTAATAAGCAGCTAACCTTTCTTGTTACTATCTTTTTTGTCGCTCTTGTGTTTGCTCTTGGCAAGTTTAGTGCTCCGTATAAGTTTATTCTAAATATTGTGAATTTTTACGGGTTCAGAGTTCCGGCTAAATTTTTGTTCTTTTCAGGTTTTGCGTTGAGCGGGATTTGTGCTTTTGGCATATCAGCTTTTCTGGATATACCTGCCGGTGATAAAAAAGTACACAAAGCCTGTAATATATGGCTGATTATAACAATTTTCCTCATGGTTTTTGTGATTGCTGGGAATATTATACTTTATTTTAAAGATTTTTGGTTGGAATTAGGGGAGAATTATATTGCTAAGTATATTTACGGAAAGTCATATCATAAATACTCTCTCGAAGAATATCGTTCACGCCTTGAGCCCATATACAACGCTACCAAAGAAATTATAAGTTTCAGAAACATTAAGATTGTTGTTGGTATGGCATTTGCTGTTCTTTCCGGAATTTTCTTTTTTCTTCGTAGAAATAAATTGGCGAAATTAAGCGTATTAAAATGGGTTTGTCTCGGGTTGGTTTCCTTCGAGCTTTTACTTTACAACCATTACTGTAAGATAAATACTAATCTGGAACCGCTTGATACTTTTATTCAAGAGTCTAAAGTTGCCGATTACCTTAAAAAGGACAAAGGTTTTTTCAGGGTTTACAGTTTTATAGACAGAAACCCCGCGGAAATTGAAAGAGCCCTTCAAATCCTGCCTAATAGAGCTATAATCCATCGTATTTTTGATGTTGGTTGTTACACCCCGCTTGTTATGGGCAGCTATTATAATTTTATGGGAAATCTCGGTTCGGTTGACGATTCCATGGGTGTTCCTTTGTCGACCCTTGATGTTTTAAGTAGCGAAAGTAAAATTCTTGAAGCCCTTAATGTTAGATATGTGGTTGCCTTAGCTGAGATACCGTTCCTTCAAAAGGTTAAGGAAATAGGTCAGGTGAAGATTTACAGAAACAGCAATTCATTGCCGCGCTGTTTTTTAACCGACAATGTTGAGCTTATGCCCGGCGATGAAATTAAAGAAAAAATAATTTCTGTTAAGAAGTGGAATAATCCTCCTGAAGTTTTTTTGGATGGGAATACTGATTCTTCCGTCGAATTGGATGGGCTTAAGGTGGATTCACATTCGGTCGCGGCTATTCAAAAATACTCCCCGAACAAACTTAAGGTAACAACTCTGAACAACGCAGGCAAAGCTTTGCTTGTTCTTTCAGAGTTATATTACCCCGGGTGGAAAGCAGTTGTAAATTCTGTGCCTGCTAAAATTTTTAGAGTAAATTCACTTTTTAGAGGTGTTATTGTGGGGCCGGGTGAAAGTGAAATAATCATGAATTACAGTCCATCCTGGTTTTTTTATCTCCTTGTTGCCAGCATTGTCGGATATTGTATTGTTGTATTGCTATTTCTTGCATTTAAATTTGGATGGAAAAAAGGTTCTATATATTTCTCGGTGGTTTTTGCCATAATATTATTTCTGTTTTACCTTAATGTTTTTTTATATTCACAAGTTGCTGGAAAGGTGTGAAACATGGTAACAGCCATTTTTATGCTTATAATTTTATTTATATCCGCTTCAGCGGGCAGAGCTGTTCTCGGGTGGTTAAGCCTTTCGAGCGAAGAAAGGCTCAGGAACTTTGTACTTTCTGCCGGTATAGGGCTGATACTTATAATAATGATGGTTTCATTACTGGGTTCTTTATCCCTTTTAAGAATCTGGTCGGGTCCTCTTGTTTTTCTTGTACTCCTCTTAACAGGGTGGAAGTACATTTTCCTTTCTATGAGGAGTACTCCGTCAATGTTGAAGAAAATTTTCAGAGAGAGACATACAATTACGCAGTGGTTTCTTATATTAGCTGTAACCGCGGCAGTGGTGGTTACTCTTATACCCGCAACGGCTCCTCCTACAGGCATGGATTCTCTCACTTATCATCTTAATCTTCCCAAAGAGTTTTTAAAAGAAGGGAAGATTTATCAGGTTCCTTTTGATGTCAATGCTTTGTGGCCCCTCAATATTGAAATGCTTTTTATGTTTGGGCTTATGATTAAAAACGCTATTCTTGCGAAAATGTTTAATTATGTAATGGGTGTTTTGACAATTCTGTGTATTTATCTGATTTCGAGAAAGTTTGCGTCAAAGACATTTTCTCTTGCGGCCGCGGCCCTGTATTATCTTATGCCGGTTGTTATTTCGCAGTCCGGATATGCTTATGTGGATGTAGGAATCGCGTTTTTTACTTCGCTTTTAGTTCTTCTTGTATGTGAGTGGATGGATGACGGAAAGCTGAATACTGTGGTTCTCATGGGTGTTTTCGGGGGCATTTTGCTTGGAGCAAAATTTACAAACGCAATTATTCTGGCAACGGTTGCGATGATGATGTTGTTATGGGTATTTTTTGGAAAAAAACCTTTGTTGTCTACTGTGAAACCGCTGTTTCTGTTTTGTGCTGTGGTGGCATTAGTTTCCTGTCACTGGTATGTCCGCTCATATGTTTTTATGGGTAATCCTGTTTTTCCCTTTCTAAACAGTTTGTTTGGAATTGAGTCATTGAGAGAATTTAAAAGCAGCGCGGCATCTGTGGGATTTAAGGAATTTTTTATAACTCCGTTTAATCTTGTGTTGAAACCTCAGTTGTACGGCGGGGTGGCAAACCAGCTTGGGCCGGCTCTTATTGCTTTTTTTCCGCTGGTTATACTGGGTCTGTGGAAAAATCCCCGGGCAAAAGTGTTTTTTTTAGGATTTGTTTTTTATTACATAGCGTGGTTTTTTCTCAAGCAGAATGCCAGGTTTTTGCTTCCGGCGATGGTATTGTTTTATCCTGTTGCAGCAGCAGGCCATGAAGCGGTGTTTGGAAAAAACAGGATCAGCGGAATTATTATCTCCGTTATTCTAGGAACAATTATCTTTATGTTTGTATCAACGGCGGTTTATTATGCCCGTCCTTCTGCAGCCCTGTTTTTCGGCGGAGAGCTTTCCGAAGAGTACCTTGAGAAGCTGGAACCCACGTATGGTATAAGCAGGATTGTGGAGGAGACAGTGCCTGAAGATGAAACCGTTCTAGTTGCTGGAGAAATTAAAAGGTTCTATTTTAATAGAAAAACCATCCGTGCGGATGGTTTGGAATATATGTCTGACTATAACGCGAAAGTGAAATCTCCTGAAGATATGGTTTCCTTCATCAGGGTAATTGGTATAAAATATTTAGTTCTGGGTATTTATGATGAAGATGACGGGAATAAAGTTTTAACAGTTGCTAATATATTGAGAGATAAAGAATTTGTAGACAGGTATTTTACTATTGAAGGCGGGTATGAGTTTAAAGGCGAAGGAAAAGGGGTAAAATACTATCTTTGCAAACTTAAAGATTTTGGAGAGGAAAAATGACCGAAAGCATAAAAGAATTAAGAGAAATATGCCAGAAGAAGGATTATAGGGGAAAAGGCAATCTGATGGCAAGATACATTACAAGGGATGCGGCTCTTTATCTTACGAAATTTATTCTTCCTACCGGTATTACAGCGAACCAGGTTGTAGCTATTGTAATAGCTCTGGGGATAATATCGGGTTTTACTTTTATGTCAGGAGCTTATTTTATGAGTTTTGCGGGAGCTGTTATTTTTCAGCTCTGGTATTTGTTGGACCATGTTGACGGCCAGGTTGCCCGGTACAGAAAGGTTGTGGATCTTACCGGAGCGTTTTATGATTTTTACGGGCATTATATTGTTCATTTTTTTATTTTAGGCGGAATAGCGATAGGCCTTTATGTCAGGTATTCCAGCATGGGTGTTCTTTTGAGCGGCTTTCTCGCGGCATTTTCGGTGAATATGATTTCACTTTTACATGATTGT
>CBDURG010000081.1:0-9008 GCA_965369805.1 uncultured bacterium | reverse complement strand
AATGGGAATATCTCTATTATTGTTTTTTTTATTCCAGGCCAAAATTAGAGATGGATTTTATACAAAAACGACATCTAATATCCGCGGTAGAGAATTTTAATGGTATTACTAAGATTTATTCCGAGGTATTTCCTGATGGAAGACGGGCTAAAATTGCTGAAGCAGATTTGTTTTGCGGTCATATTTTTGACCTTTTAGGTAGCGGCCCTAAAAAATTAAGCCCCGACGGTACCGGATATCAGCCAATAGATTGGCATAGTGATTTTAAGAGTGGTTATAGATGGGATTCGGACATATTTTATAGAAATATCGGGTTTGACAGTACAGAGGGCGTGGATATAAAAGTTCCGTGGGAATTATCCCGTTTCCAGCATTTAAATACGCTGGGCCAGGCGTATGTTTTAACCAAGAATAGAAAATATTCAGACGAATTTTCTAACCAGATCAGTGACTGGATTGAAAATAACCCTTTTCCTTTTGGAGTTAACTGGAAATGCGCGATGGATGTGGCTATCCGGGTTGCGAACTGGCTCGTGGGGATGGAATATTTTTCGGGAAAATGTACTTTTTCAGCAGATTTTCTTGAGAAATTCTATGCGAGTGTCAATGAACACGGCAGGTTTATTTACGGCCATTTGGAGTATTCTCAGGAGATTACAACAAACCATTATGTGGCCGATATAGCGGGGTTATTTTTTATCAGTGTGTATTGCCCGTTTTTTAAAGAAAGTAAGAAATGGCAAAAATTTGCCTTAAAGGAATTATGCAGGGAAATGGAGAAACAGGTCTATTCTGATGGCTGTAATTTTGAGGCATCTACTTCTTATCATAGGCTTGTTTTAGAAATGTTTTTTTATTGCGAATTACTCGGTAGGCGTGCAGACATAGATTTCCCCGAAAAGTACAAAAACAAGTTGAAGAAGATGTTTGAGTTCTCGCTTTATTGCGTTAAGCCCAATGGCATGATCCCACAGATCGGCGATAACGATAGCGGGAGGTTTCTTGTCTTTTGTAAAAGACCTGTGCTGGAACACAAGTACTTATTGACGTTAGCTGCGATTTATTACAGGGATTCAGGATTCAAGCTTCCTTTTTTTGATTTTGATGAAGAGGTATTTTGGGTTTTTGGCAAGGCAGGCAAAGATATTTATGATGGTATGCCCGAAAGAAAAGAACCCCTTGCTTCAAAGGCATTTTCCGGCGCGGGTTGGTATATCATCCGTCACGATAATGAGTATTGTTTTATTTCCTGCGGCCCTAATGGACAGAACGGCAGAGGCGGCCATGCCCACAATGATAAATTAAGCTTTGAATTAGCAATTGATGGACAGGATGTTATTGTTGACCCGGGGACTTATGTTTATACATCTTTTCCTGAAGAGAGAAACAAATTTCGATCAACAGAATATCATAACACGGTAAAATTTGGTGACTGCGGGCAGAATGAGTTTTCCGAAGAAGACCTCTTTTGTTTATTCGATAGGGTTAAAATTAGAAAAGCGGCCTTAAAAGAGACAGAGAACGAAATTAGAGTTGAGGGAGAAATTCAATACTCGGATTTTACGCATAAAAGGACGATAAATTTAAATAAAGCATCCGGCGATTGGCAGGTAATAGACGAGCTTTTCTGTCAAAAGCAGGTTACGGCGAAGCTGTTCTTTCACTTGTCTCCGGATGTTGATAAGGAATCAGTCTCGGTGGAAACAGAAAAGTATAAATTAGAAAAAGAAGGATATGATTTTTCCCCGGGATATGGTGTAAAAACGAAAGCGGAATGTTTATTTACCGATATACAACTCACCAAAGATATTAATACCATAACCACTTATATCTATAAAAAATAAAATGAGCATGCAAAGTTTAGCAAAAAAATTATCTTATCCGGTAAAACAGGGCCTCAAATATATTTGTGGCGCGATCCCGCCTTCTATACGTTATGGCAAGGTATTTTGGGAAACCTATAGGTTTCTTCAAGAATCACAGTGGTGGAGCAGAGAGAAATTAGAAGATTATCAAATGCAGCAGTTAAGCAAACTTCTAGATCATGCTTATGAGAATGTCCCGTATTATCGAAGGATATTTGATGAAAGGGGTCTAAAGCCAAGAGATATTCAAAATCTTAATGATTTCAAAAAGCTTCCTTATTTAACCAAAGATATTTTTAAAGAACATTTTAATAATTTTATAGCGTCAAATATAAATATAAGCCGCTTAACAATGACTCATACAAGTGGAACTACTGGTAAACCACTTCAGTTTTACCGAGATTTTTATGAAGATCAAAAGGAGTGGGCTTTTGTTTGTCATCAGTGGTCTCGCGTTGGATATAAACCGGGAGATCCACGGATTGAATTTAGGGGAGCAATAATAGAAGGCGATAAGCCATTTTGTTATGATCCTGTTACAAAAGTATTGCGGTTATCTCCTCGGGTAGATAGTAAAGAAATAGCCGTTCTTTATTTAGAAAAAATGCAGTCTTGCGGGGCTAAGTTTATTCATGGATACCCAAGTTCGATAGCGTTGTTTGCGTTTATGATAAGACAATATAATTTATCCAAAGATTTAAACTTAAAAGCTGTACTCTTTGCATCGGAGACTATTTATCCGTGGCAGCGGCAGATAGTTGAGGAGATATTTAGCTGTAGAGTTTTTGGTTTCTATGGGATGGTAGAACATGTTGTAATAGCTGGGGAATGCGAAAGCAATATTAACTATCATTGTGTTCCTCAGTATGGAATAACAGGAATAGACCACACTACTAACGAGATCATCGGTACAAGTTTTATAAATTACACCAATCCATTTATTCGTTACTGCACTACTGATATTGCTTCTCAACCAGTTAACTCAGGTTGTAGTAAATGTGGCAGAGAGTATTTCCCTATTTTTCCGCGCGTGGAAGGAAGGCTGGAAGATTTCATCGTTACTCCAGAAGGGATACCCATTTCTCCTGCGATCATTACTCATCCATTTAAAGATTTTAAAACAATTAAAAATACCCAGATAGTTCAAAAATCCTTGGATTATATCAAATTACTAATTGTTCCTTGCGATGGTTATACGCCAGAAACATTAGAAGATGAATTGCGACAACTTTGTCAGGGACTGGAGAAGATACTTAGCCCTAATATGAGAATTGAGACTGAGGTAGTTAAATCTATTCAGTTTTCCAAATCCGGTAAATTCAAATGGATAATATCTGATGTATCAAAAGATTTTCTCGGGAAAGCAATAAGAAAAACATAAATGAAATTGCAAAATTTAATTATTTGCTTTAAGAGCGTATTCCTTATGCTAAAAACAGACAATATGAGTTTTCGACTAATAGTTATTGCTAAAAATGGCAATTCAAAATATGAATAAATTACAGATAATAGCGACAGGTGATATCTGTCTCCAAACCAAAAATAATGAGTATCCTTTTGAAAATATTAAACAGGTTTCTTTGAATAAAGATATTCTTTTTGGTAATTTAGAAACAGTCCTTTCGAATTATGGGCAAGAGATGGAAAAAACGGTATCACTGCATACTTCGCCTGGCAAAGTAAGTTATTTGAAGAATGCTGGTTTTGATATTCTCAACATAGCCAATAATCATATTATGGACCTAGGTCCAGATGGTTTTAACGAGACATTAGAAGTCCTAAGTCAGAATAATTTAAAATTTATTGGCGCTGGCAATCAAAAATTTAATCAGCCCTACCAAATAATTGAGAAGAAAGGAATAAAAGTCGGTTTTTTAGGGTATTGCGAGGGTAACTTTGGAGATTCCAAAGAAGGCGTGTTTATAAACAGAATCGATGAAAACAATATTACTGCAGATATTAAAAATTTAAAATTAGAATGCGATGCTATTATTGTTTCTCTCCATTGGGGCATAGAAAATGTTTTTTATCCATCTCCACATCAAATAAAATTAGCGCGCCATTTAATTGATACCGGAGCCACTTTAATTTTGGGGCACCATCCGCATGTAGTACAGGGAATAGAAAAATATAAAAATGGTTTAATCGTTTATTCGTTAGGAAACTTTCAATTTGAGGGCAAAGAAGAAAAAACACAAAAGTCCATTATTTTTTCTGTGGAAATTAACAAAAATAGAATAGAAAATTACAAAATTACCCCTGTAAGGTTAGATAAAAATTTCTTACCCCGTATTATGGATAATAAAGACGGATTGGAAATGATAGCTTTTATTAATACTATTTCAGATCCAGTGATAAAAAATATGATTAATGAGAAATGGTGGTTTGAAGAGATATCAAGCGAACATTTACGAGGAAATATGGAATCATGGATCATAAGAATTAAAAAATATGGGATAAAGCATTTTATCCAATGTATCAGATGGCTTATTTCTCCGTTTATTCTTAAATGTTATTTAGGTTTATTGAGTCGGAAATTAAGAAAACATGATTAAAAATTTTGTAAAAGATATGTTTAGATACTTACCGGCCCAGATTGCGCCGGCTGTCATCGGATTTATCAGTGTTCCAGTAGTTACAAGATTATTTTCTTCCAACGATTATGGCAATTACAGCTTAGTAATAGCTACAATCGGCGTATTAACTACCTTGTTAGGTTGGCTGCCTATATCTATAATAAGATTTTATCCTGTTTATGAAAGAGATAAAAAATTAGATATTTTTTATGGGAACATAGCGAAATTGATTTTTGTTTCTATAGCGGTTGTAGTTACTGTTTTTCTTATTTCATTTCTTTTTATTAAAAGCCGCCTTTCTACAGAATTATATTTGCTTATGTATTTAGGAATAGGCGTTTTTATTGTTACGGCTATATTTAATGTGCTCCAGTATTTTTTGAGGTCTAAGAGAGAGGTGAATTTATACACTAGCTTCGCTTTATGGAGAAGCATAATGAGCTTTATATTAGGACTGACATTGATATTTTTGTTTAAGTTAGGTATTGAAAGTTTATTTTTAGGAATAATTTTAGCTATGATAATTGTTTTGCCTTTATTATGGAGGAAAGCAATAGGAAACATGGCTGGTATTATATTTTCCAAAATAGATGCTTCATTACTAAAAGAGATGGCCAAATATAGTTTTCCTTTGGTAGTTGCCAATTTAGCGGCGTGGATACTTGGTTTATCTGATAGGTATATCCTATGGTTTTTTCGGGGAAGCCAGGAAGTAGGGATATATTCCGCAAATTATAATATAGCAAACCAGAGTATAATGTTTATTATTACTTTATTCGCATTAGCCTCGGGGCCGATTTCAATGCATATTTGGGAAAAAGAAGGAGAGAAAAAGAGTAAAGAGTTTACGAGCAAGATGGCTCGTTATTATTTGATGATATGTATTCCTGCAGTGGTAGGATTAAGTGCTTTATCCAGACCTTTAATCGAAATTCTGGTGGGACAACAGTTTTTTGAAGGATATAAGATTGTTCCATTAGTGGCCTTAGGTGTTTTATTTTTAGGTCTTCAGCAGAGTTTTCAGGTGGGATTCTCATACTACAAAAAAACAGGTGCTATAACTTTTGCAATAGTAGTTTCTGGTTTGTTAAATTTGCTGCTCAATTTTATATTTGTTCCTAAATATGGTTATATTGCGGCAGCGGCGACTACTTTAGTTTCCTATGTTTTTCTTTTATTTCTAATGGTTACTCTTTCTTTCCGTTTTTTTGCATGGGAATTCCCGTTTAAGTCATTAGTAACTTTTATTTGTGCTTCGGCAATAATGGGAATAGCGGTTTATTATATAGGAAATAGATTTACTTTTCCAATCGCAATGAATTTAATTTTAGGAATATGCATAGGGGCGTCCGTATATCTTGCACTTCTTTTTTTATTGCATGAAATAACGCCGAAGGAAAAAGAAGTTATGAAACAATTTCTAAAAAAGCTTATTTTACGAAAGAAAAACACTTAGAAGGATGGCAAATATGTTAAAAAATGAAAATATTATTTGTATCTCGACAATGAATTGGGATTTTTTATGGACGAGAAAACAGCGTTTTATGGATATGTTAGCGAAAGAGGGCAACAGAATATTATATATAGAGCCTCCTTTTTATACAAAGAGAAAACCTCTCGTTTTAAAGCTAATAGAATTGGCCAAGGGGTTAATCAATGGGCCTTTTAGCAGGTTAACAAAGGTAAATGATAATTTGTATGTTTTATATCCATCCATCCTTATTCCATTTGGTAAACATCGGCTTATTCTTGACTTAAATCATTTGATTTTAAGGCAGAAGATTAAAATGGCACAGTGTAAATTAAATATGAAAAATCCGATATTATGGATATACGACCCGTTTGTGTATGGTTTAGCCAAAGCCTTATCCGAAAAAATAACCATTTATGACTGCGTGGATGAACATTCGGCGTATCCCGGCGCTAATAAATCGCGCACGATGGAATTGGAAAAAAAGCTAATTCTTAAATCAGGCCTTGTTATAGTAACTGCAAAGGGGTTATATGAAGGCAAAAAGAGTTTTAATAAAAACATGCATATTATCCCCAACGGCGTTGATTTTTCACATTTTTCAAAGGCTCAGAATGAGAATCTGAACGTCCCCGGTGATATAGCAGAACTTAAAAAGCCGCTGCTTGGTTTTATCGGTGGTATCTCGGACTGGACAGATTTAGATTTAATACATTATGTCGCAAAGGAAAATCCTGACTGGTCTATAGCTATGATCGGACCTGTTGATCTTCGGGCAGAAAAAAAAGTAGAGGAGTTCAAGGATGTGCGTAATGTATTTTTCCTCGGCAGGAGAGGACTGGATGTATTGCCCAATTACCTGAAAGGTTTTGATGTTTGCCTTAATCCTTTTCGCAAAAATGAATTAACGGCTAATGTTAGCCCTTTGAAGATATTTGAGTATTTAGCCTCAGGCAAACCGATTGTTTCAACAGATATGCCTGAAGTGAGGCCATTTGCTGAAATTGTAAACATAGCGCGTAACAAAGAGGAATTTTTAGCGTGTATAAAAAAAGTATTAAATGGTGAACCGGAAGACGCGAAAAAGAAGCGTTTGGAAATAGCCAAAGAATATTCTTGGGGGAAATTGTTGGATAAATTTGTGGGATATATCGAAGAGACATTAGAAAAGAATGAAGAAAATAAAAAGATATAACAATGCGGAACTATTGCTCCTGATATTTCTTGTTATCTGTTTGATTCCATCGGGAACTGCCGGCGAAACAGATTCATTTATAGACCACTTTATTTCTCCTGAATTAAATTCTGTCTGGAATATAAAAGTGAGGAACGGAGGGTGTTTCATAAATGATTGGAGGAGCGGCAGACTAATGTTGATTTCTTCGCGCATAGAAGAAGGGGTGTATTTAAATTATAATCGAGAAATCAATGAGCGGGATAATGTTACTTTTGAAGCAAAGCTGGATACTTCCGATTTAACCGATGATATTAGTATCGGATTTGCCGATCAAATTATGACACCGGCTGATAACGGAGAACTTGCTACTCATATCTTATGGGGGGTAGCTATTGTTAGAGGTGGCTGGTGGACGCGCGCGGAAGACGGTCTTAGGGAAGGTAAATTTCAAAAGGGCTGGCATATTTTTTCCCTTAAGATAGATGCGAGTTTCATCGAGCTTTGTATTGACGGAGTTTACGTTGGAAGAAAAAAAAGTCCGTCTAAACCGGTATATTTTTGTATCAGCTCGGATGCCTATACAAATTATTATACCGCGAAAACCGCGATTGATTATATCAGGGTAAATTATGAAGATTAGAGATGTGTGTCTAAAAATAATCTTAATTTTAGGTTTATTTTTTGCAGGAATGTTTTGGCTGCAGAATATTTCTTTCGCCAAAAATATTTCTTACTTAGCCTCAGTAACTGATAATAAAGTAGAGTTATTAAGCGGAATGGCTCAAAAGTTATCTGTAAAAGTAATTAATGAGTCAGGTGTGCCTATTAAGAACTATCCGGTGAATTTCAAAATAGTAGAAGGATACGCCGAATTAAGCGAAACGCGGGCCGTTACTAATGTGGCGGGAATAGCGGAAACAGGTTTACTTACAGATGAAAGTATAGAAACAGGTATTTTTGTTGAAGTAACTTCAGATGTAAATAGCGGATCCCCATTAAATTTTTTGGTGAATGCGAAAAAAGGGACGAAAGAGGACAGAATAGTTTTGGAAAGATGGCGAAAAGCCAATGAAAAGTTTATTGCGGCTAAACGGTATTTTGACAACATACTCACTCCTCTATTGCAAAAAGCATCAGATAAAGGAATGGATATTCTTTATCCGGGAGTGTCTTATCAGGTGATGGAGAAATTTATAGGTTATGCCAAGGATGATTTAGAGTATCTTCAAAAAGTCATCTCCGGAGGACGATATAAGCGATTGCGATTAGATTATTTTGAACGGCTTGAAACAGAAGTGAGTTATTTAGAGCGAACGGGGCCTGCGGTAAAAAAAGAAGTAGAAAAAATAATATCATTATCCGGGGGAGGCTCTCCATATGCAAACGAGCCGGATTTTAAAAATTTGCGGATAGAAAATGGTAATTTTTATGCTGATAATAAGCCGGTTTTTTTGATAGGTCCGGCTTACGGAAATGTTGAGTTAGGCGAATTACAGAAATTCGGCTTTAACTATTATGGAGTCAGTATGCCCCCCATGAATGTCATATTGGGGGCGACATTAGACGATTATACAAAAAGAAAAGATGAAAAGTTCTGTTTTTCTGAGACTTTAACGAAGTTTTTTAAGGAAGCGGAAGAAGAGGATATTATGCTGACGATATATGCCCCTGTCTCGGCAGATTACCAGAATATACCGCGGTGGTTTTACGGAAAAGACTTTGATATAAATCCGGCCAAGAAGATAGACAAGATAGGATGCGGTAGCGATCACGGTATGGCTTTCTGCATGCTGAATCCCTGCGCAAAGGAGATGCTCGAAGTTTATTATAAAAAAATTATAGGGGGCTTAAAGGGATATCCAAGTATTTTAAGTTATATGGTGGGGGGCGAAATTTGGTATAAGTGTTCTCCGCTCTGT
>CBDURG010000080.1:0-9283 GCA_965369805.1 uncultured bacterium | reverse complement strand
GCGCCAAGACGCGCTGGCGGACAGGCCTGATAACATAGATAAAAAGGAGATAAATAAGGAAATAGCTAAGGGGACTTCGCAGTTGCAGGGTCAGGAAAAAAGCTCTGCAAAGGAACCCGAAGGAACAACAAATGAAAAAAAATGAGACGGAAAAAGAAGTAACTGTTGCCTGTTCCGGTTCGTACAAGAACAAAAAAGCCAGATGGAATGACTGGAAATGGCAAATTAAAAACAGGATTACTAGTGTAGAAGAGATAAGCAAATATGTCCATTTGACAAAAGAAGAGAACAAGGGGCTTGCTCTTACCGAACGGTTAGCGTTCGCGATAACACCGTATTTCCTTAGTTTAATTGATCCGTTTGATCCTAATTGTCCTATAAGAAAGCAATGTATACCTACATCTAATGAAGGTGTTGCTACAGAATTTGATTACAACGATCCGTGTGCCGAGGAGAAAGATAGTCCTGTTCCCGGGCTTGTTCACAGGTACCCCGACAGGGTTTTACTTCTGGTTACGGATGAATGCGCGACTTATTGCCGTCACTGTACAAGAAAAAGAACCACGGGCCACGCTAAACATGTAATGACTTCCAAAATGCTTGAGAAAGTAACTAAATATCTTACGGATAATCCCTCAATAAGGGATGTCATTGTTTCTGGCGGAGATCCATTAACTCTGCCTGATGAAAAACTTGAAATGATACTGTCCAGTTTGAAAAAGGTTCCGACCATTGAAGTTATAAGGATAGGGACAAGGGTTCCGATATTTCTACCGATGAGAATTAGCGAATCTCTGGTTACAATGCTTAAAAAATATCATCCTATTTGGATGAGCATTCATATTAACCATCAAAAAGAGATTAGTTCTGATGTTAAGAAAGCGCTTGCCAGGCTCGCGGATGCCGGTATTGTTATGGGCAGCCAGACGGTTTTGTTAAAAGGAATAAATGATGCTCCTGAAGTGATGAAAAAACTTTGCCTGGAAGTTATGAAAAACCGTGTAAGGCCTTATTATCTATATCAGTGCGACCCTGCCATAGGTACCTCGCATTTCAGGGCTTCGATAGAGAAAGGGATTGACATTGTTAGCAAATTAAGAGGGTTTATTAGCGGTTACGCGGTGCCGACCTATGTGATTGATGCTCCCGGCGGCGGAGGTAAAATACCGATTTCCCCGAAGGATGTAGTAGAAAAACAGGGCAAAAAATGGACTCTCAAAAATTTCAGGGATAAGCATTATGAGTACATTGAAACCTGATTCTTTCCCACTGAAATTATTTAAAAACTGATTAATCAATTCAATAACTCGTATGAAAATAGGCATAACATATAATCTCAAAGATGATTTTGCTCTTTTAAGCGGCGGCGCGGAAGATGCTCTGGAAGAGTTTGATAATGAAAAAACAGTTGATGCTATTGTTTCCTCTATAACGAAGCTTGGATTTGATCCGGTAAAACTTGGAGGCGGTGAAAAGGTTATAAGCAGAATAAAAAAAGAAAAACCGTCACTTGTTTTTAATATAGCGGAAGGGATTAACGGGAGATCGAGGGAAGCTCAAATTCCGGCTATTCTGGAATTGATGCGAATTCCACATACTCATTCGGATCCTCTTACACTCGCGTTAACCCTTGATAAATCTATGACAAATCAGGTTGTCCGGGCGAATGGAATTCGAACACCTGACTTTGTTATAGTTTCCAAAATTTCCGATTTGCAGAAAAGCAAATTACCGCCTTTTCCGTTAATTGTAAAACCCGCGTGGGATGGATCCAGCAAGGGTATAAGGTTTTCTTCAAAGGTTGATACTTTTGAAGCTTTGGAAAAACAGGTTTTGTGGGTTTTGGACCATTATCCTGAACAGCAGGTTATAATTGAAACTTTTATTGTCGGCAAGGAAGTAACTGTTGGTATTGTGGATAATTATCCTCCAAGAATTCTGGGGATGATGGAAATCGGCCATAAAAATGGCAATAAGGAAGATTTTATTTATTCGCTCGAAGTAAAAAGGGATTATAAAAAGCTTGTAGAATATACCTGCCCTCCGAAACTCGCGGAGGAAACTGTAAAAGAGCTTGCAAAAATGACTTTGGCGGCATATGAGTGCCTGCAGTGCAAAGATATCGCGAGAATGGATTTCAGAGTTGACAGTAGAGGTTATGTTTATTTTATAGAGGTGAATCCGCTCCCTGGACTTTCCCCCGGGTACAGTGATTTGATTATAATGTCAAAAAAGTACGGGATAAAGTACGAAAAGATAATAGCAGGAATACTTGATAACGCGATAAAAAGGTATAGATTGGGAGAAAAGAATTGAAAGTTGCGCTTATATATAACGACCCTGATCTCAGGGCGGACCTGGAACCTGGAGTAACCGACAGGTATCTTCATAACCATATAATAGCTATGGAAGAATCGTTGAAGGAAAAAAATCATGAAATAATCAAACTGGATGTAAAGAATGATGTTCAAAGGCTAATTTGCGATATACAAAGGAATAGGCCGGATGTAGTTGTTAATTTGTGTGAAAGTGTGTTTGGCCGGGCTGAATTTGAGATGAATGTGGTTGCTCTTCTCGAACTTTTAAAAGTCCCGTACACCGGCGCTTCTCCTCTTTCACTTGGTATTTGCCTGAACAAATATAATCACAGGCTGTTTCTTAAAGACATGAAAATAAAATGCCCCGGTGCCGTAACAGTAAGAGGGGTACAGGATTTTAACTCTCTGGAAAAATTAAAATTCCCCGTTATTGTAAAGCCCCTTTATGAAGACGGAAGTGCCGGTATATCGGAAGGAAATATCTTTTCGAGTCCGCGGGAAGCTGCGGAAAATTTTGAAAGGCTTTTGGGTATTTTTTCAGAAGGCCTTCTTGCTGAGGAATATATTGACGGCAGGGAGTTCAACTGTTTTTTAGTGAAAACAAAAAATGGCGTAAAATCTTTTCCGGTGTCAGAGATAAAATTCAGTTTTCCCGATAAGAGAAAATATAAGATAATTTCCTATGAGGCCAAGTGGAGCCCCGAAAGCATAGAATATAAATCCACAATACCTGTTTGTCCGGCCGAACTTTCAAAAACCCTGCTGAAAAAGATTCAGAATATTTGCGTAAAGATTTTTAATGTTATGGTAAAAAAAGGATACGCGAGGGTTGATTTGAGAATGGATGGAAGAAACAATCTTTACATTATTGATGTTAATCCCAATCCTGATATCAGCCCCGACGCGGGCGCGGTGAGGCAAATGAAAGCCGGAGGATGGTCTTATACAGATTTTGTTGAACAGATACTTGAAGAAGGTACTGAATATATGAAAAACCCGATTTTCGAACAGGTGTCTGATGAGGGTGTGCAAACTTCCGAATCCGGCAAGGATTTAAAAATTGCTGCCCCTGTTTAAAATAGAATTACGATTCACTATTTACCATTCACGAAATAGCGCGAAGCGCGGCGCAGCCTCCCCGGAGGGGGCTAGATACTAATACTTATACCTGCTTCCCCCTATGAATTCCCTGATGAGAGAGTCAGACGGGATACATGAAAAATCCTCAATGCTTTCAAACGATTCAAGCAGCTGCTTTACCCTGGTTGCGCGCAGGTAGGCATCCTGTTTTGTAACATTGTTTTTTAGTGTATCGATAAAGCCCTTAAAATTACGTGAGAGAAGATTTTTCATAACAGGAAGTTCATAGGGCATAGCGCTGTTAATGACATAGTTGGCAGTATTCACAAAAGGGATTATGTGGCGGAGTTCGCTGCTTCTCACGTAATGCCAGTGCTCTATAGTCATTTGAGGGTCGTAACTCCTGTATTTTGAGTCCCTGACCATTCTTCTCAGGAGCCTCAGGTCTGTCCAGCGGATAAATTCGTTATTTTTATCTTTCATCTGGAGGAGTGTTTCAATATAAAGGTTAAACTTATTGCTGTGGCCTATTGAACCGGTCATTTTTTCATGAAGGCCGTGCAGGCTGTCTATGAGAATAATTTCTCCCGGGTTTAATTTAAGAGGTGATGTTTTCTTTTCTCTTCTTCCGGCCTTAAAGTTATATGACGGTACCTCAACCTTTTTCCCTTCTATAAGTTGATGGATATGCTTGTTTATCAAATCGAGATCAAGGGCTTCCGGAGTTTCAAAATCATAGTCGCCGTGTTCATCTTTCGGGTGCAATTTTAAATCATAGAAGTAATTATCAACATTCAGTGTAACAAAGTTTTTTTTGTTTTTCTTAAGGATCTCGCTTGTTTTTATAGTAGTAGTAGTTTTTCCGGATGATGAAGGCCCTGCTACGATAACAACCTTAAGATTATCTCCCATTTCAAGCATCATTTTTGCCGCTGTTTCAATCTCTTCCTGATATTTGTTTTCGGAGATTTCAACAAGCCGTGAGAATTTATCCTGTTTTATAATCTCATTTACCCTGCTTATCCTCTCGACGTTGTTATCAATGGCCCAATTGAGTATGTGATAGATTCTGTGATAAGGAACTTTATCAAACGGAACAACTGTCCGCTTTCCTTTTTCGAGCCGTTCCTTGATCCGGTCATATCGGTAGAGTATAAAGGCCTTTGCTGTTTTTGAATGGCCGCTTTCAATGAGGACTTTTTCCGTTATGTCTTGTATGTCTTCCACGGTAGGAGGGTTGTCAGGAGAAAAACATTTATTTAAGATGCCTATAACTTCATCAGAAAGTTTTTCCGCGGTTTTTTTATTTCTGCCCCCCGTGGCGATTGTGGCTTTATAAATCGCGTTGAGTATTCTTTCCTGCGCGAAGGGAACAACAACACCCGAACGTTTAACAACTTTTTTAATTTTATTGTTTTTATACATAATTTTGAAAATCTAAAAACTGAGTATTAGAACAAAGCTCCTTTGCGGGAGATTATTTTCTTTATTCCTTCTTTCTACTTTCCGTTTTTTATATCCTTGCGGTATATTATTTTATCATCATTTTTATCATAGAATGATTTTACGCGTGATTCTTCATGGTATCCGCATGAAGTATAAAATTTTCTGGCAGAAAGATAATTTGTTTTAGAAGATGTTTCTATGAATATTGAACGGCCTTTGCTCTTTTTTATGTCTTTTTCCATTTGTTCCATCAATTTTTTACCGGTGCCGATTTTTCTGGATTTCTTATGGGTTGCTATCCAGTAAAGGTCATAGCAGCCTTTTGTAAGATCTATCCAGCCGTAAATTATGAACCCGGTGATATTTTTGCCGGATTCGGCTATGTATATTATATAATCTCTCTGATTTTTATTTTTTAGCGCGTAGCTGATTAGCTCAAGAGCGCACTCTTTTTCTTCATTTTTGAAATTTTGGATTCCGGCTATAAGAGATTTTAATCCGGGTAAATCGTATTTTTTCAATTGTCTTATCTTAATTGAGATTAAGTTTTTCATAGAGATTTACAGTATGCTTTTTATTTTTGTTCTCTAAGTATAACAAAAAAGAAGAAAAGCGCATTATGAAATGCGCTTTTCTCTGAATATTTCTGATATTTCTTTTTACTACTTCAAAGCATTGATGAGTTTTTCACCTTCAGGTGTCGGTGAAACTTTTTTGTCTATAACGATTTCTATCGCGGTTAATGGTTGTCCGTAGAGTATTTCGTTATCTTTTTTGTCCTGCGCTATAACCGCTCCATCAAGCGCGACTCCTATAAAAGCACCCTTTGTCCTTGAATAACTTAGTATCGGTGTTTGCAGCAGTATATCGGTGGAGATTTCAGCATTTCTCCCTATAGGGCCCGCGGCAACAGCAGCATCTCCTCCGAGGGTTACATTGTGCCTGAGCAGCATGTCGAGGCCTTTTCTGGATGTTGTGACAAGGACAATATCTGATGCCTGTGCCCCGATCTGAAATCCAAAGCTTATTCCTCCAATTCCAACAAACGCGGGAGCTGACCATTTACCGGTTTCTTTGTCATGTGAAAGAACAACGCCGGTTCCTCCTCTTCCGCCCAATATAAATCCGCCCTTAATAGTGTTGGGGAATATAGCTATGCCGGTACATTGATCCAGGAGACCCGCGGGGATACCATGTTCAGGCATGTCAAGCAGTTCTTGAACAACAGTGGTGCAGTTTTCCAGTTTCTTATTAACTCTTCCATCCGGGTCTGCCGAAAAGCAGGTGGTGGACAGAGCGAAAATAAGAAACAGTGATAAAAATAACTTCATATTACCTCCTCCTTTTTTGTGGTACTACTCAGGTGATTTATAAACTACTGTGTCAAATTCTACGCTATAATAGATTGTTTTTCAAGTAGATAATTGGTGAGAAATATAGACCAATACTTTATAATAAACTTCAAGATAATTTTGAAACGGAGGAAGCAGCGAATGACAAACATCAACTACCCGGCTTTTATCTTTGTGGTTTTTTTATTATGCTTATTTGTCCCTTCCGGTGTCCAATGCCGGGAAATGAAGGTTTGTGTGTGGTGTGAGTTTTTGCCGTACGAAGTTGTTGAAAATTATATAGAAGAATTAAGTGAAAAAGATATCTCGCTTATTTTACATATCGGCCCTTCGGATATTGGTTCCCCAAACCTTTTAAAGCTTCTTTATAAGGCTGAACAACATGGAGTGAATGTGCGGGCGTGGTTTCTTCTGCCGTATGATGAAGATCTTTATTTCTGTGAGGACACCCTTGACCAGACAGAAAATTTTGTGAGGGACTTTGTAAAGTGGGCTAAGGATGAAAGTTTAAATATTAAATGGGTTGTTTTTGATTGTGAGCCAACGCCGACAACCGGAAAAGAATTCTTAAAATATGTAAGAGAAAAAGATCTCATGTCATTTGTCGCCCATCTCAGGGAAAATAAGAACGAACAAAACTTCAAACAATCAATAAAGAGAATGTCTTTGCTGATAGGCTATCTTCATAAAGAAGGATATTTTGTTGCCGGAACTTCAAACCGCATGATTCTTGAAGGTTTGTATTTTAAAAATGTTACGTTACAGGATTCATTGAACATTCCGTTTACCATGCTGGACTGGGATGAAGTTTCTTTCCTTGCCTACAGGTACAAGGCTTCCCGTTCGGATTACATAGGAATGGTAAAAAGATATACCATACTGGCAAAGAAATATTTTGGAGAAAAAGCGGCTCTTGATATCGGGTTAGTAGGGGATAATCGACTTATTAAGGAAAACGAAGAGCGGATGAGGATTTTTGACGGGAAAGAAGAATTTATGGATTTTCTGGTTGGTATGAATTATCCGCGGGATTTGATAGAAACTATGGATGTTATCAAAAAAAGCGGGTTATTCAGGGTAAATATATATTCCCTGGATGGTATGCTTGTTTCAGATTATCCTGTAAGCGCCTGGGTTGAGCAGGAAAAGAATAATGGGAAAACATATTTTACGCCGTGGTCTTCTTTTAAGTCGGGGTTTACCAACGCTTCCCTGCAGTTGCTTTACAATGTGCTTGTGGTAAAAGACAATGATTTGGAAAAGGAATATAATGAAAGCAATATGACAAAGTACCGTCCGCCTGGAATTGGGAAGTCAAGGCTTGAATTAAAACGTGAAAATTTAAAGAAATAACCCCAACCCGTTCCACTTATTGTCAAAACAAGTATAAAATCAGCTATGCTTTTTTGACCTACATTTTTTTAAGCGTTTTTTTACGCTGTTTAATTCGTCGGTCATTTCTTGAGGAAGACAGCCTTTAAATTTAGAAAAGAATTCTTCAATGGAGGATACTTCTTCGAGCCAGTCTTTGCGATTAACTTTGAGAAGTTTGTCAAGAGTCCCATTCTTTAATTTGAGTCCTGTAAGGTTCAAATCTTTTTTGTGCGGGAGGTGTCCAATCGGGCTTTCCTTCGCGTCTACTGTTCCATTGCATCTTCTCAGTATCCAGTCGATGACACGGAGGTTTTCGGCATAACCGGGCCACAAAAACTTTCCTTTTTCGTCTTGTCTAAACCAGTTAACGTGAAAAATTCTTGGCGGGTTTTTCATAAGTGTGCCCATTTTAAGCCAGTGTTTAAAATAATCTCCCATGTTATATCCACAAAATGGAAGCACAGCCATCGGGTCGCGCCTTATCTCTCCCTGTTTGCCGTACTGCGCGGCTGTCCTTTCGGAAGCCATGGTCGCGCCGACATAAACGCCATGCTGCCAGTTAAATGATTCGTAGACAAGCGGGGCGAGATGAGCTCTCCTGCCGCCGAACATTATCGCGGATATCGGAACTCCATGATGGTCATCCAACCTGAATGAAATTGAAGGGCACTGCTTCGCGGGAGCGGTAAACCTGCTATTGGGATTGGCACCTTTAATCAAATTCCCGTTTTCATCTTTTATACCCGCTTTCCATGGCTTGCCTGTCCAGTCGATTCCTTTTTTTGGCGGAAGCTCGTCTCCGTCTTCCCACCAGACAGTTTTATCCGGTTTAAGGAGAACATTAGTAAAAATAGTGTTTTTCCGTATAGTCTTTATCGCATTGGGGTTTGATTTCAAATTTGTTCCGGGGGCAACGCCAAAGAATCCATATTCGGGATTTATTGCCCAGAGTTTTCCATCCGAATCTATTCTCATCCAGGCGATGTCATCACCAACCGTCCATATCCTGTAGCCCTTTCTTACGAGTCCTTCAGGCGGGATAAGCATGGCGAGGTTTGTTTTACCGCATGCGCTTGGAAAAGCGGCAGCGATATATTCTATGTGGCCGTTTGGTTCCTCAATCCCGAGGATCAGCATATGTTCCGCCATCCATCCTTCTTTATGCCCCATATGACTGGCTATTCTCAGGGCGAGACATTTTTTGCCGAGGAGAACATTTCCTCCGTAACCTGAGCCGACACTCCAGATTGTGTTATCTTCCGGGAAGTGCATAATAAGCCGTTTATTTATATCCCTTTCGGCTTTCCCGTGAAGGCATTTTGTAAACTCCCCGTCATTGCCAAGCACATTAAGGATTTCCTTTCCCATTCTTGTCATTATTCTCATATTAAGGCAAACATATATGCTGTCGGTAAGCTCAATTCCTATTTTACTGAAAGGAGAGCCTACCGGTCCCATTGAAAACGCGATGACATACATGGTCCTGCCTTTCATGGAATCTTTAAAAATCGCGCCTGCTTTTTTATACGCTTTTGCGGGTGCCATCCAGTTATTTGTCGGCCCGGCATCTCTTTTTTTAGATGTGCAAATAAACGTAAGGTTTTCAGTTCTTGCCACGTCATTAACTGCCGTTCTGTGCAAAACACAGCCGGGCAATTTTTTCTGATTTAGTTTTATCAGTTCTCCGGTTTTAAAAGCCTCTTCTTCAAGTTG
>CBDURG010000079.1:0-9371 GCA_965369805.1 uncultured bacterium | reverse complement strand
ATTTGTGTATGGTTCTGCCGTGGGGGAAAATTATGTTCCTAAGGTTTCTGATATTAATTCAGTTTTTGTATTTAAAGATCTTGAGTTCTCAATATTAAGAAGTAGCCTGAGTGTGATTTCTAAGGGAATTTTTAAAAAAATAGCTGCGCCTTTATTTCTGACCAAAGATTATATTAACTCCTCTTTAGACGTTTTTCCGATAGAATTCCTGGACATGAAGGAAAATCATATTCTCTTATACGGTGAGGATATCTTTTCCGGGTTGGAGATTAGAGGTGAGCATATCCGTCTTTTCTGCGAACAGCAGATCAAAGGGAAATTAATCAGGATTCGTCAGGCATACCTGGAGGTGGGCCTCAAGAAAAAAGGTTTAGAGTCTTTATTGAAAGAGTCTCTCAATTCATTGCTTCCTATTTTCAGAAATTTGATTCGATTAAAAGGAGAACAACCTTCAATTAACAAAACAGCGATTATCGGGCAACTTTGTCGAATGTTTGAGCTCGATGAGAATGTGTTTTTAGCTATTTATAAGGATTCTGCTAACGATGAAAAGATAGCCAACCAGGAAGTAGTCGTTTTCTTAGAAAAATATTTAATCCAGATTGAAAAATTGGCCGATATGGTAGATAAGTTATGATAATGAATATAGGCAAAATTTCTAAATGCGTTCTAGTTTCAGCTTGTCTTTCGATACTGTTTTCTTCTGCAATCTTTGCAGGAAATGCAGTACATATTCCATCTCGTGGCCAAGATTATATAAATGACTTTGCAGGATTGTTAAGTCATTCTGATAAGCTTACTCTAGCCAGGTTTGCTGCTGAGTTAGAGAAAAGAACCACAGCGCAGATAGCCATTGTAACTATTAAAACGACTAAACCCGAAACAATACAGGGGTTTTCCGTAAGACTTTTTGATCAATGGAAAATCGGACAAAAGGGGAAGGATAACGGGGTATTGTTGTTAATGGCGGTTGATGACCGCAAAGCATGGATTACAACAGGTTATGGTATAGAGGGGGCAATCCCTGACGTGATTGCCAATAAAATTGTTCGGAACGTGATGATCCCGTATTTTAAAAGGGAACAATATTCCGAAGGCGTTACAAAAGGCGCGATCGCTATTGTCAGCCTTGTTGCTAAAGAACATGATGTCGAAATCACCGGACAGGAAACACAGATTCATCAGGCAGTTCATCGCAAGAAAAGTGGTTTAGAGATTATCTTTACCATATTGTTGTTTATTCTAATCATAGGTATGCGTTCCGGGTTTCTGGGGTATTTTCTGTTAGGTTCAATGATCGGCGGCCGTAGGAGGGGAGGGCATTGGTATGGTGCCGGATCGAGCAGCTCTGGCGGAGGATTTAGCGGAGGTTTTGGTGGTTTTGGCGGCGGCATGACCGGCGGCGGCGGCGGCGGCGGCGGCTGGTAAGCCTTGAAGGAGTATCCCGCTTCGCAAGATGTGGAAAAATTCTCATGCGATAATTTTTCCACACCCGGCGGGATTAATTCGGCCAGACAGCTTATGTTCGCTTCATAAGTCGCGGCCTCATTAAAGGAGTGACAAAATGAAAAAAATTTGGATTATACTGGGAATTTTTTTAGTTTTAGCTATGATACTTTTTGGCTGGTATAAAAATGGTTATAACCGGGCTATTGCCAAAGATGAAGAGGTAAAATCCGGCTGGGCACAAGTTGAAAACCAGCTGCAAAGAAGAAATGATCTGATTCCCAATCTTGTAAATACAGTTAAAGGCTTTGCCTCTCACGAAAAAGAAGTTTTTACAGAAGTAACCCGTTTAAGAAGCCAATGGGGAAAGTCTGCTTCTGTCGGAAGCAAAATAGAAAATGCTAACGCAATGGGCGGAGCGCTTTCACGGCTTCTGTTAGTTGCTGAAAACTACCCTCAATTAAAATCAAACGAGAACTTTTTGGCGTTGCAGGCGCAGTTAGAAGGAACAGAGAATAGAATTGCTGTTGAGCGCATGCGCTACAATCGTGCGGTCAAGGATTTTAATCGGTTTCAACGTTTGTTCTTTGGCCGGTTTTTTGCCGCACAAGCGAATGTTACTGAACCGGCGATATACTTCGAGGCCGAAGAATCTGCTTCAAAAGTTCCTGAGGTTAAGTTTAATTAAATTTTAACTTTTTTGAATATTTCGCTTAAGTCTTCTTCTCCTTTAGGAATTACTATAAAATGTACGTGGTTACTCATCAAACAATAAGCTAATATTTCTACATTGTTTTCTTTGGCATATTCATTTATCCATTCAGCGTATTGTTTATAGTTACCTTCGTTATCGAAAATATCCTGGCGGTAATTACCACGCTGGGTTATGTGATGGGCTAAGTCAGGTATGACTATACGCGCTTGTCTAGGCATGAAAATATTGTATCGCGGCAGTAACTATGTGTTAATAGAAAAGGTGTCTGTTCCCTTTCTTCTAAAAAGGGGACGCCTTGAATTTCAGCGATTATTATGGTATACTTCGGTTAAATTTGGTAAAGATAGAAAGAGGCAGAATATCCGAAAAGGTAACCCCCAGGTAACCGGGGGGCATAAAGTCACGGATCCTGAGAAAATCTCGGTCTATCCGAATTACCGAGGAGGCAAGATCGGCATACGGGTTGGCCCTTTGTTTTTCGGTAAGACACGAAAACAGAAGGAGGTAAGTAAGTTATGAAAAAGGCAGTTAAATTTTGCGCGAAATTTTTACTAATTTTATCTATCGCAATGCCACTCTATTTTACAGTAATGGCTCCGACATGGGCCAGCAATGGACCCGCTAAATATGCAGTCGGCGAGTTGCTCGTTAAGCCAAAGGCAGGGACACAAAAAACAAAAATAGAGGAAATATTTAATGCGCACAACGCTACTTCTGCGGGAGAGATCAAGCAGATAGGGGTCAGGCGAATAAAGGTTCCACCGCATACTTTCGAAAAGGTCAAGGCAGCCCTTGCGAAAAACCCACATATTGAATTTGTAGAGAATAATTTTATAGCCGAGGCCGGTCTTGAACCTAATGATCCTCTCTATTCGTCTCAATGGCATCTTAAGAAGATTTCCGCTCCTTATGGATGGGATTTGTGCACAGGCTCTGAAGCAGTTTCCATAGCAATCATAGACTCCGGCGTCGATCCAGCACATTCCGACCTATCCGATAAGATCCTTCCCGGTTATAATTTCCTTAATGAGAGTACCGACACCTCTGATGTCCAAGGACATGGAACAGCAGTGGCAGGGTCAGTAGCAGCGATATCAAACAACTTTAACGGTGTTGCAGGAGTTGCTTGGGAAAACCCGATTGTACCTTTGCTTGTTTTAAATTCATCCAACTGGGCTACCTATTACGATATGGCCCGAGCGATTACCTATGCCGCGGATCATGATTCCAGGGTCATGAATATAAGCATAGGCGGGTCAAGTTGGTCATCAACCCTCCAAGACGCAGTCAATTACGCATGGGCTAAAGGGGACATTATATTTGCGTGTGCTCATAACTATGCTACCGATACGCCCTATTATCCTGCCGGGTGCGCAAATGCTGTGGCCGTCTCAGCAACCGGCACCAGCGATAATTTTGCAAGCTTTTCAAACTATGGCAGCTGGATTGACATATCCGCTCCCGGTGTATCAATTCTCACTACCGCGCGGTTCGGAGGATACGGTTACTATAATGGGACATCCTTTTCTTCCCCTATCGCAGCCGGTCTCGCAGCACTCATCCTATCTATAGACCCTTCATTTACTAACACCCAAGTTCTGGATATCATTATTCAAAATGCGGATGATCTCGGAGAGCCGGGGTTTGACCAGTATTACGGCCACGGGAGGGTGAATATATATGCAAGCCTTATTGCGGCAACAGGAGGAGTATTACCACCTGACACAACGGAACCTTCTGTTTCCATTACATCACCGGAAAATGGCTCGGTTGTAAGCGGTTTGGTTCCGGTATTCGTTTCAGCAACAGACAATGTTGCGGTTGAAAGCGTTGAACTCTATATCAACGAGACGCTTTCTGACATCAGTATAACCGAGCCGTATAATTTTGCATGGGATACTATAAATTACCCCGAAGGGAATTGTGAACTTTTTGCGCTTGCTCACGACACATCAGGAAATATAGGTCAATCAAATTATACTACGGTCTATGTGAACAACGGCATTCCAGAAGACACGACAGCGCCGGATGTTTCCATTACATCACCGGAAAATGAATTGACAGTACAAAGAAAATCTCAGGTCACAGTTAGCGCCAATGCTAATGATAATGTTGGGGTGGTTCGAGTAAACTTTAGCGCGAACGGAAAATTAATTTATAGTGACTCAACAGCTCCTTACAGCTTCTTATGGAAAGTAGGAGCAAAACCAAACACGGCTTATACACTGCGTGCCACTGCTTATGACGCGGCTGACAACTATAGTTTTGATGAAATAATCGTCAACGTTCAATAAAACAGCACAAGAAAATAGGCACAGCGCCTATTTTTCGCCAGCCTTGAAGCAAAAAGGGGCCGCTTCTATTTATTCGTAAATAGAAGCGGCCCCTTTTCCGCTTGTTCAAAATATTCCGGTGACGACAACCGCGGATTCTGCCGGACGAAGATTTTCAATGAAATAGATTCCTGCTGAGGCCGGGATTATACAGGAATAGGCTTTTGATATTCTTTCAATTACACCGCCGGCGTATATTTCTACTTCCCCTTCAACACAGGAAACTATATTGAAACTGTCAGATGTCCGCATCTCAATTTTATCTTTTACATAATAGGCGCTGTTGGAAAAGTATCCGCATTTCACCATATCTCTTTTTTTATTGTTCCCTTTTATCTCATAATTTCCAGCAATAACAGGTTTTTCAGAGTCTTCAAAATTTATTACATCGAGGGCTTTCTTTACATGAAGTTCTCTCGGTTTCCCATCAAGGCCAACTCTGGCCCAATCATAAACTCTGTATGTTATATCCGTATTCTGCTGAATTTCCAGGAGAACTATCCCGGCACCAATAGCATGTATTCTTCCTGAAGGTATAAATATCACATCACCGGCGCTCACAGAGAAAGTGTTGAGGGTTTGCGCGATCTTATTGTCTTTCATCGCGGAAATGAAGCTTTCTTTGTTTATACCGCCTTTAAGCCCCGCGGTAATTTTCGCGTCTTTATCAGCTTCCATAACATACCACATTTCGGTTTTTCCATCACTTCCACTCTCATTCCGGTTTGCGTACTCATCGGCGGGATGAACCTGAACGGAAAGAACGTCTCTCGCGTCTATTACTTTTAGAAGTATCGGAAAACGATCAATATTAATATTACCTAAAAAATCTTTGCCGAAACGATGCGTCAGCTCAGAAAGAGACATGTCTTTATATTCGCCGTTTTCAACTATAGACATACTGTCTTGCCTATCGCTTATCTCCCACGACTCTCCAATTTTGACGTCCGAGGGGAAAGGTTTTTTATATTTCCCGGAAAGGACAGCGCCTCCCCACACCCTCTCCTTAAAAACCGGCCTAAATTTAATCGGATATATTTTCATATTTTATTATTATACAACTTTATTGGATAATGTTCCAATCCCCTCTATTTCCACTTCAAGTACATCACCTTTTTTACCAGGCCCCCCACCCGAAGGCGTCCCCGTAAGGATTACATCTCCGGGCAAAAGAGTCATTATCTTTGAAATGAAACTTACTATGTAACTTACTTTAAATATAAAATTACTTGTTGAAGAGCTTTGAACGGCCTTACCATTCAAGCGCATGGAAATCTTTAAATTATCAGGATCAATATTGTTAACACAGCAGGGCCCAAGAGGACAGAATGTATTAAAAGATTTAGCTCTCGTCCACTGTTTGTCTTTTTTTTGCAAGTCCCTCGCGGTCACATCATTCGCGCAACAATAACCGAGAATATGCTGAAGGGCTTTTTCTTTGCTAACGTTAAAAATTTCATGTTTTATTATAATCCCGAGTTCCGCCTCATAATCCACTCTCTTTGTCATTTTCGGGTAAATAATTTCATCTCCGGAAGCAATAACAGCAGTCGGGGGCTTCAAAAATATTATGGGCTCTTCAGGCAAAGGCATGTTTAATTCTTCCGCGTGTTTTTTATAATTAAGGCCAACCGCTATTATTTTAGAAGGCAAAGAAGGAGAAAGAATTTTGACATTTTCTTTTTTATATTCTACACCCGTTTTCTCAAATTCCCCAAAAGGAGAATTCTTAACTACATCCAGGAGGCCTTCCTTATCTTCTACTCCATAGAATTCTCTGTCTCCATGCAGAAATCTGTACAGTTTCATTATAGCCCCCTCCCGTCTAAATAATCAATGGCCTCCGCCATATCCTCCGGAACAGGCGCTTCAAATTTGACAATCTTCTGCGTCGAAGGAAGGTAAAGCTCAAGTCTTTTTGAATGGAGCAGCTGCCTTTTTATTTCAATATCCCCTATCTTATGTCTTCTTGAGCGGGCATAAACACTGTCCCCCACGATTGGAAAACCTTCGTTGGAAAGATGAACCCTTATCTGATGAGTCCTTCCGGTATGAATAACAGCCGAAACAAGAGAAAAACCCTCCCATCTCTTTAAAAGGTTAAACGCGGTACGTGCTTCCTTTCCGGAGGCAACAACAGCCATTTTTTTCCTGTCTCTGGGGCACCTGCCGATAGGCAATATCACTTCAAATGAGGACTTAACAACCCTGCCGAAAACAAGAGCATAATATTCTTTAACCGGCTTTTTGTCTTTAAACTGCTCTGATAAATATTTGTGCGCTTTATCATTTTTCGCGACAACCATAACGCCGGATGTATTCTTATCCAGCCTGTGAACTATTCCCGGCCTTAAAATACCATTTATACCCGAAAGATCTTTTATATGGTAAAGAAGAGCATTTACAAGAGTGTGTTCATAATTTCCCGAGGACGGATGAACTACAAGGCCGGCAGGTTTATTCACCACAACGATATCTCCATCTTCAAAAATAATATCCAGTGGAATATTTTCAGGCAGGACATCCAGAGGCCTAACATCAGGAATTTCAACTTCAATAACATCCCCTTCAGAAAGCTTTTCGCATGGTTTGCAAACTAAACCTTTTATTCTTACTTTCTGTTCATCCACAAGCTTTTTTAAAAATGATCTGGAAAAATTCTCTACATTTAAAGATAGAAACTTATCCACTCTTGTTCCGGAATTTTCAGCATCAACGATAAGTTTAAATGTTTTCATTTTCTACAGCTTTATTTTTCCGCTCTTCACTTTCAGTTTCTTGTTTCTTCTAATAACTGCCATCATTATTATTCCGGCAATAAAAAGAAAAATACTCATTATTTGAAATACTGTTAATCCCGCGAATACTTTTTCGTTGTCACCCCTCAAAAACTCCATGCTAAACCTGAAGACCGGGTGCAAAATAAGGTAGAAAGCAAATACTTCGCCTTTTACCTTTCTCTTCTTAAAAATATACGAGAGGAAGCAGAAAAGAATTAAATTTCCAAATGTATTGTATAACTGAACAGGGTGAAGCGGTATCCCCCAGTACCTTGCCGGCATAAAATCGCGGGGGGGAAAACAAATCCCTATCGGAAGGCCCGTGGGAATTCCCCAACAGCACCCGTTAAGAAAACACCCCAACCTTCCTACTGCCTGCCCCAGGGACAAAGAAGGAGCCATAATATCAGCGATATCAAAAAGATCAAGCTTTTTTACACGGCAATAGATATAAACAATTATTATAGATACTATAACTCCGCCCAGGACAACAAGGCCTCCTTTATCCATCCTGATAATTTCAGCGGGGTTTTTCGCGTAATAACTAAAATTGAGCAAAACGGAAAACAGCCTCGCTCCCAAAACCCCGGAGAGTATAACAACAATTCCAAGGTCAAAAATAACCTGGCTGTTTATTTTAAGTTTTTGAGCCCTGAAAACCGCTGTTATAATAGCCAGCAAAAAGGCAAGCGCGAGCATTGCTCCGTATGAATAAACTGTAAGCCCGTAAATTTTAAAAACAACCGGATACATTTTTCACGTCCTCAGCAGAGTTACCCTTGCCAATATCATGTCTCCACAAATAAAACAATATTAGAACCGTACCGGCACAGATACAACTGTCGGCAATATTAAAAACAGGCCATCTGTCAAGAAAAATGCCCGCGAATTCCAGATTTATATCAGGAATATCTACATCTATAAAATCTACGACATAACTCCGAAACATTCTATCTATAAGGTTGCCAATCGTCCCGCCGGCAAGCAAAGATACTCCCATAAAAAAGTACAGCGGCCCTTTAAGAAAATACTTTTTGAAGAAAAAGACGGCAAACAACGCGGTTAAAGAAAAAAAGATAAAAATAAATCTGAAAAAATAAATTCCCTTAAATATCCCGAAAGCCGCTCCGGTGTTTTTTACGAGTGTAATGGAAAAACTCCCGCGCGCGATCAGAAAATTTTTACCGGTGTCACAAAATTTTAAAGCAGAATACTTGGTGATCTGGTCAAACACAACTATAAGAATGACAATTATTATAAAAGATATTATAGATTTATCTTTCTGATATTTTGTATCCGAAGTCTTCATTCGGGCCTCACCTGAAGGTACCTACCTGAAGGTACCTACCTGAAGGTACTCACCTGAAATATATAAAGTTGCCGTCAGGTTCTCTCAAAATACATTCATCTCCACGTAAATATTTACTTTTTCTTTTTCTCGGCATTTTCTTTGCAGGTAATACAATATCTCGCGTACACCTTTGCTTTAAGCCTGGTTTTTCCTATAGCAGACCCGCACATCTCGCATTTACCAAACTCTCCGCTTTCAATTCTTTCCAGCGCGTCATGTATCTCATAAAGGATATCCTGCTCTTTATTCATAAGGTCGAGAGTAAATTCTCTATCATAATTATCAGAACCCGCGTCCGCGGGGTGGAGTGCGTATCCGGACAAATCCCCGGACAAATCTCTCTGTGAATGTTTGAGAATCTCTCTCTCCATGGAAGAAACATCGCCATTAATTCTTGTCTGTTCTTCTATCAGCCTTTTCTTGAAAAGATCCCCTTCTTTCTTTGTTAACTTCGCCATACAAATCCTCCTGATTAGATATCTCTTCGTACTGCCGACAGATCTGCTTGTTGACAGACCCGCTTTTTATGTTTTTATCCCGCTTCTATAGTTTTTATAACTTTAAAGCATCTTTCGCAAATTTCAGGATGTTCGCTGAAACTGCCAACTCCGCTGCCGTAGTTCCAGCACCTGACGCACTTGGAACCCTTTGCTTTGTCAATCCTGGCTTCCAGGCCCTCAATCTCTCCGGGAAAAGAATCCTTCTTTTCGTCAAAATCTTTTATTTCCACACCAGAAACAATAAAT
>CBDURG010000078.1:0-9482 GCA_965369805.1 uncultured bacterium | reverse complement strand
AGAATGAAATACGGCCCTACCTCCAATCACATGGGGGAGACGTAGAATTTGTATCCGCGGATGAAGAGGGTAATGTAAGCGTAAAATTAAAAGGGGCATGCGCGGGTTGTCCCGGCGCTATGATGACATTAAAAAATCTTGTGGAACAGGCTTTAAAAGAAAAGCTTCCGGAAATAAAATCCGTAAAAGCTGTCTAAAATGCAAGCCGAAAGAAAGCAAAAAGACAGATTTATCAATAAGTTTATAAGGAATATTGATAAAATCGACAGGATTGATGTTGAAAGACAATTTGTAAACCTCTCCCGGGAAAAAGGTTTTCTTGAATCAATTTTCAATAACCTGAATGAAGGTATTTCTGTGCTTGGAAACACCGGCTCGGTTATTTATCTTAATTCCGAAGCAAAAAGAGTACTTGGAATATTTTCTGAAGATTACAGAGGAAAACATTTTTCGGAAATAATAAAAGACGAAAGCCTGGTATCATCAATACCTGTCATACCAAAAGATTTTCACAGGGTAATTGAGAAAGAAGTAAAAGTAAATTTTCCCAGGAATATTTTATTAAACACTACTATTATACCTTTTAAACAGGATGAATCTCAGTTAATGGTTATTGTTTTAAAGGATGTAACCGCTAAAAAAACACATGAGCGGAATGAAAAACAGTCCAAGATCCTTGAAGCTTTCTCTCAACTGGCAGCCGGTATGGCTCATGAAATAGGCAACCCCTTGGATTCTTTAAACATTCATCTGCAGTTAATATACCGTGAGCTGAAAAAAGAGAACAAAAGAAAAGCAAGCGTGGCTAATAATCTTGCTGTCTGTCAGGATGAATTAAAAAGGCTTGACGAAATTGTAAATCGTTTTCTATCAGCCCTGAGGTCTTCAAAGAAAGAGCTGGAAGAAAAAAACCTGAACAAGATAATATTATATATAGTCAAGCTTATGCGGCCCGAGTTTAACACCAGGAAAATATCCCTTACTGTTAAGCTCAGCAACGCTCTATCCGAAACTCTCCTGGATGAGGCTCAAATAAAACAGTTGATCATAAATATCCTAAAAAACTCTATTCAGGCCATTCATCATGAAAAGGGTAATATTATTGTCTCAACCTCACAGGAACCTTATTATATACTGATGGAAATAACTGATAACGGCTCCGGCGTATCCAAAAGCGTTAAAGAAAAAATATTTGACCCGTATTATTCAACAAAAGAATCCGGCTCGGGGCTTGGCCTCCTCATCGCATCAAGAATTGTTACAGAACACGGGGGAACAATTGAGCTTGAAAGTACTGAAGGACGGGGAACAACGGTAAAAGTCAGCATACCAATAAGGCTTAAGAAGATAAGGCTGCTGCCGGAGGGAAAGAAAAGAAGGCTTCAGGGTCAAGAGCCCAGGGTGTAGGAAACAAATGGACAAGAAAACTATATTAATTGTTGAAGATGAAGTAAATATCCGAAAAGGGCTTGCGGCGACTTTGTCGGATAATTATAGAGTTCTTTCCGCCGAAAACGGAGAGAAAGCCTACGAAATCTTCAAAAAACAGCACCCTGACCTTGTGTTAACTGACATAAGGATGCCGAAGATGGGGGGATTGTCCCTCCTGGATAAAATTAAATTGAAAAACAAAAAAATTCCGGTAATTTTAATAACTGCCTATGGAACCATAGACAGCGCGGTCGATTCCATGAAAAGGGGAGCCGCTGATTATATAACAAAACCTGTTAACCTCGATAAACTCGAAGCCGTTATTAAAAAAGCACTGACCCATAAAAAAACTCCTTCGAAAACTGATGTAAAATCATCAATAATCGGGACATCACCATTAATGAAGAATCTCTACAACCAGATAACCAAGGTTGCGCTTTCCAACGCTACAATTCTTATAACAGGGGAAAGCGGAACAGGAAAAGAGGTTCTCGCGCGGGATATCCATGACTTAAGCAAGCGTCCGGGAAAACTTATTCCTGTACATTGTTCAGCCCTCCCCGAAACACTTCTTGAAAGCGAACTTTTCGGATATGAGAAAGGAGCCTTTACAGGCGCGGCTTCAAGAAAAGTGGGGCGCTTTGATATGGCGGAAAAAGGAACTCTTTTCTTAGACGAAATAAGTGAAATATCTCCACCTATCCAGACAAAGCTGCTAAGAGTTCTGCACGATAAAACTTTTGAAATGGTCGGGGGAACAGAAACTCGTAAAGCCGATATAAGAATCATAGCGGCAACAAATAAAAACCTTGAGCCTCTGATAAAAAACGGTCAATTCAGAGAGGACCTTTATTACAGGCTTAATGTTATCCATTTTCATTTGCCGCCTTTAAGACAAAGGAAAACAGACGTCCCATTATTTGTAAACCGTTTTATAGAAGAACTTGGAAAATCGTCGGGTAAATTGATAGAAAGTATATCAGAAGACGCGTTAAAGATACTTGTGAATTATTCCTGGCCCGGAAATATCAGACAGCTTAAGAATATTCTCGAAAGGATGATTTTGCTTACGTCTTCAAGAGTATTGGACGTTAAAGATATACCGCAGGAAATTACAGCCGTGGAAGGCGTCCCTTCTAAGGCTGGAACAACAATTAAAAATGCCGAAAAGGACCTGATAATAAAGGAGCTTGAAAATACGGGGGGCCATAAGACAGAAACCGCAAAACGCCTGGGAATAAGCCGTAAGACTTTATACAGAAAGATGGAAAAGTTTGCTTTGTAACCCTTTGACACACTCCCACTGTAGCCTTATGACACACAAACCTCTTATTCAAAAAATTAACTTATCTTTGCAACTGCCTGCAAAACAAGGAATTACAACAATATATTATAATTACAATACTTTGGCACATATTTTGCTCTTATATAATCTATAATTCAAAATACAGCAAACATAATTTAGGAGGTGCTGATATGTCTAAAATAATCGGTATAGATTTAGGAACCACAAATTCATGTGTAGCTTTCATGGAAGGCGGCAAGCCTTTGGTTATCCCCAATGCTGAAGGTGACCGGACAACCCCGTCAGTTGTCGCCTTTACAAAAAGCGGCGAAAAACTGGTTGGAAAAACCGCAAAAAGACAGGCTATTACAAATCCTGCCAACACGGTTTTTTCAATTAAGAGATTTATGGGAAGGAAATTCGGCGAGGTAGGTTCGGAAATAGAAGAAGTTCCTTTTAAGGTAGGTTCCAGCGGGAACAAAGACGCGGCCGTTGAAATCGGAGAAAAGCAATACACGCCGCCGGAAATATCCGCGATGATTCTTCAGAAACTTAAAACCGACGCGGAAGCATACATCGGGGAAAAAGTAACAACAGCTGTAATAACAGTACCCGCTTACTTTAATGACAGCCAGAGACAGGCAACAAAAGACGCGGGTAAAATCGCCGGGCTTGAAGTAGAAAGAATAATAAACGAACCAACAGCCGCGTCTTTAGCATACGGACTTGATAAGAAAAAGGATGAAAAAATTGCGGTCTATGATTTAGGCGGCGGTACATTTGATATATCCATTCTTGATATCGGAGAAGGTGTTTTTGAAGTAAAGTCGACAAACGGAAATACACACCTTGGCGGGGATGATTTTGACCAGAGAATTATTGACTGGCTTGTTGAAGTATTCAAAAAAGAGAACAGTATAGATCTGAAAAAAGACCCTATGGCTTTACAAAGGCTTAAAGAAGCCGCTGAAAAAGCAAAGATAGAGCTTTCGTCTTCAACTGAAACTGAAATCAATTTACCGTTTATTACAGCCGATTCCACCGGGCCGAAACACCTTGTTGTAAAGCTTTCCAGGTCTAAAATGGAACAACTTGTTGACGACTTAATACAATCAACCGTTGAACCGTGTAAAAAAGCTCTTGCTGACGCAAGCCTTAAAGCGGAGAACATAGATGAAGTGATTCTTGTCGGAGGAATGACAAGAATGCCGAAGGTTATTGAAATAGTAAAAAAATTCTTTGGCAAGGAACCACATAAGGGAGTAAACCCTGATGAGGTAGTTGCTACAGGAGCTGCTATCCAGGCAGGAGTGATACAGGGAGATGTACAGGATGTGGTCTTGCTTGACGTAACTCCTCTTTCTCTGGGAATAGAAACACTAGGCGGAGTTTTTACAAAACTTATAGAAAGAAATACCACTATTCCTGTGGATAAGAGCGAAATATTCTCCACGGCTGCTGACAACCAGCCAAGTGTGGATATACATGTCCTGCAGGGAGAGCGCCCTATGGCAACAGCTAACAAAACCATAGGAAAATTCCAACTTGTCGGAATACCGCCTGCTCCGAGGGGAGTTCCTCAAATCGAAGTAAAATTCAGCATAGACAGAAATGGTATTATTAATGTTTCGGCAAAAGATCTTGGAACCGGAAAAGAGCAGAATATTACCATTAAGGCTTCCAGCGGCCTTTCCGAAAAAGACATAGAACGCATGGTCAAAGATGCTGAAGCGCATGCTTCAGAAGACGAAAAACTGAAAGAAAATATAGAAGCAAAAAACAGCGCGGAGAATGCGGTATACCAGGCTGAAAAAACATTGACAGAACACAAGGATAAAATCCCTGATGAGAAGAAGACCCCGGTAGAAAGCGCTATCAAAAATGGAAAAGACGCGATTGCCTCAAATGATACTGAAAAAATAAAATCCGCGACAGAAGCACTGATGAATGCTCTACACACAATTTCTCAGGAGATATACCAGAAAACAACACAGGATCAGCAGGCGCAGCAGCAGCCGGGACAGCAGGCTGATACTGGCCCTGAAGATAAATCAAAAAGTTCCGATGAAAATGTAGTAGACGCTGATTTTAAAGTTGTTGATGATGATAAAGATAATAAACAAAAGTAAAAGAAGGGAGGAGAACACATGAAGATCAGACCTCTAGAGGACAGAGTTTTAGTCCAGAGAGTAGAAGAAAAAGAGGTTAAGAAAGGCGGGATTATCATACCCGATACTGCCAAGGAAAAACCTCAGGAGGCAAAAGTTGTAGAATTAGGCACCGGAAAAGTCGGCAAAGATGGAAAGAAAATACCGTTCAATGTCAAAAAAGGAGATCTTGTCCTTATTGAAAAATACGGCGGAAATGAAGTAAAAATAGATGGAGAAGAATATATCATAACAAAAGAAGAAGATATCTTAGCGGTTCTTGAAAAATAATAAGGAGGATTAAAACAATGGCTGGAAAACAATTAAAATTTAGTGAAGATGCCAGGAGAGCAATCCTTGACGGCGTTGAACAACTCAGCAAAGCAGTCAAGGTCACTCTCGGGCCCAAGGGTAGAAATGTTGCCCTCGATAAGAAATTCGGCTCCCCTACAATTACAAAGGATGGGGTAACTGTCGCAAAAGAAATCGATCTTGAAGACCCGTTCAAAAACGTGGGGGCTCAGTTAGTTAAAGAAGTGGCATCCAAGACAAGCGATGTGGCGGGTGACGGAACAACCACTGCTACAATACTGGCGGAAATTATTTTAAAAGAAGGAATGAAAAATGTTACTGCCGGGGCCAACCCAATGGCCTTAAAAAGAGGTATTGAACAAGCGGTTGATGTGGTTGTAAAAGAACTCGAAAAAATGAGTGAGAGTGTAAAAGATGACAGATCCAAAATTTCAGCCGTCGCGACAATATCCGCGAACAATGATAAAAGCATCGGTGACATTATAGCAGATGCAATGGATAATGTATGACGGGACGGTACAATTACAGTGGAAGAGGGGAAAACTCTTGAAACAACACTGGATATTGTTGAAGGAATGCAGTTTGACAAAGGATATCTTTCACCTTACTTTGTAACAGATACAAACAACATGACAGCAGCACTTGAGAATTGTTATATTCTCATTTTTGAAAAGAAAATATCCAATCTAAAAGACATGCTTCCACTTCTCGAAAAAGCAGCACAATCCGGCAAGCCACTTCTTATCATCGCGGAAGATGTAGAAGGAGAAGCACTTGCCACGCTCGTTGTTAACAAGCTGAGGGGAACACTTCAGATTTGCGCTGTTAAGGCACCGGGATTCGGTGACAGGAGAAAAGCAATGATGGAAGATATTGCTATTCTCACAGGCGGAAAGTTTATTTCAGAAGACATCGGGTTAAAACTTGAAAGCGTAACTCTCGAGGATCTTGGGACAGCCAAGAAAGTAACTATTGACAAGGAAAATACAACAATTGTCGAGGGTATCGAAGCTCAGAAAGCTACAAAAGCCCGCATTGAGCAGATAAAAAAGGAAATTGCGGAATCGACGTCTGACTATGATAAAGAAAAGCTTCAGGAACGCCTGGCAAAACTTGCAGGCGGGGTAGCGGTTGTAAACGTAGGCGCCGCGACTGAAACTGAAATGAAAGAAAAGAAAGCAAGGGTTGAAGACGCTCTTCACGCTACCAGGGCCGCTGTAGAAGAAGGAATAGTACCCGGTGGCGGAGTTGCCCTTCTTCGTTGCGAAAAAGCTGTTGAAAACCTTAAGCTTTCCGGCGACGAAGCTATCGGTAAGGAGATCATCAAGAAGGCGTTAGAAGAACCTCTTAAAACGTTAGCCAACAACGCGGGAAAAGTAGGCGAGATTATTGTCCAGGATGTTAAGCAACAAACGGGTTCTAACGGATACAACGTAGACACAGATACATCTGAAGACCTTATGAAAGCCGGCATAATTGACCCTAAGAAAGTAACCAGATCAGCTCTGCAGAATGCTGCAAGTATCGCGGCTCTAATGATAACAACAGAATCGGTAATTACCGACATACCTGAAAAAGAAAGCCCAATGCCTCCAATGCCCGGAGGCGGTATGGGAGGTATGGGAGGTATGGGAGGCATGATGTAATTTGCCGCTGGCAGTAAAGTAAAAAAACAAAAAGGCTCCCTGAAACCCGGGGGGCCTTTTTTCTATAGAATACAGTCCATAAGAAGACAGGGGCAATTAATTTCAAAAAAGAATAGTGGAAATAGCAAGTTCCAACCTTTATAATTCTACAAATGAACGAAATCCTAAAAAAGAAAACAAAAAAGATTAATCCGCCAAAACTGATATTATTTTCTTATCTGGCGACAATAATGCTGGGTGCTCTTTTACTTTCCCTTCCTGTTTCAACAGCAGGGGAGGAAAACCTGCAACTTGCTGATGCTGTTTTCCTGTCCACATCCGCCACCTGTGTCACCGGCCTGGTTGTAAAAAACATTGGAGTTGATTTAAGCATCTTCGGACAAATTGTAATCCTGGCGCTCATACAGATAGGCGGCCTCGGCATAATGACGATGTCCACATTCTTCCTGTTGATTATCGGCAAAAAATTATCCATGAGAGATCAGCTTATAATAAGAGACAGCCTTGATAAAACAAAAGGGGAAGGTGTAACCAGCCTGATAAAATCAGTCCTGATATTCACTTTCATAACCGAATTTTTAGGAGCTGCTTTATTATATATAAGATTCAAGGTTTCTGACAATCCGGTTCTTCCATACGGCTCAGAAATAAAACTTATCTACTATGCTGTTTTCCACGCGGTTTCCGCTTTCTGCAACGCGGGATTCACGCTTTTTACCAACAACCTTGAGGCTTTTTCCTCGGATCCCGCGGTTCTTTCTATTATGGCAGCCTTGATAATCCTCGGAGGCCTGGGGTTTTTGGTAGTCTTTAATATCCAGAAAATGCGGTTCTGGAAAACCGATAAAACGACAAAAGGAAGATTAAGCCTTCATTCAAAGATTGTACTTACTTCCACATTGATACTGCTTGTCTTCGGAGCAGTAATAATCGGATCAATAGAATGGGATAATACCCTGAAAGACTTCAGTATTTACCAGAAAATACAATCTTCTATCTTCTGCGCCACCACACCCAGAACCGCGGGATTTAATATAATCGATACGAATTCAATGAAAACCGCTACTCTTTTCTTTATTATGTTCCTCATGTTTGTAGGAGCATCGCCCGGTTCCACGGGCGGAGGTATTAAAACATGCACTCTGGCCATACTGGTTGCCACTACATATTCAATGATCAAGGGAAATCCGCATGTTACTATTTACAAAAGGACTGTGCCTCACAGAATTGTCCAGGAGGCCATTTCCATTGTTATAATATCCACATATATTATCCTTATCGCGACAACCTTTCTTTTAATTACGGAGCAGGTTTCTGAAGTAAGGACAATGGTGGCTAACGGCTACCTTGCCAAGATTTTATTTGAGGTTATATCAGCGTTCGGAACTGTCGGCCTTTCCACAGGAATAACACCTTATCTTTCGACTATAGGAAAATTTCTTGTTACAATAATAATGCTTGTCGGAAGGATAAGCCCGTTGACAATTGCGCTAATAGTCGGAAAAACAGAGGATTATCCTTCAATAAAATACCCTGAAGAAACGGTAATGGTAGGATAAAAAGGGAAATTACAAATTACAATAAACAAATCCCAAACACATTTGCAATTCAAATAACCCCAATATTGAATATATTTTTAGTTTTGTAATTGTCTATTAGAAATTGTTTGCCCTGTGAAATTAAAATAATTTCCAGGATTAAGTCCCCTTCAGGGGATATTTTGTTATTTGTGTATTGTGATTTAACCAAGGAGGATACAATGCAGTTTGCTGTAATAGGAGCCGGCAGGTTTGGGGCAAGCGTTTCACAGGCACTGAGCCAGAAAGGATACGAGGTGCTGGCAATAGACTCCGATTCTGATAAGGTTCAGGAAATGAATGAAATAGCAACTCACGCGGTTACAATGGATGCGACTGATGAAAAAGCTCTTAGGGCTGTAGGAATTGAAAACATTGATGTGGCTATAGTTTCTATAGCAGAAAAACTGGAATCAAGTATACTTGTCACGATGATTTTAAAAGAGCTTGGAGTTAACATTGTTATTTCCAAGGCAAGGAGCCTTTCTCACGGAAAGGTCCTGCAGAAGGTAGGGGCAGACAGGGTTATTTTCCCGGAAAGGGACATGGGAATCCGGCTTGCCAACAGCCTTGTTTCACCGGATATTTTCGAGCAGATAGAAATATCCCCCGGATTTAATATTGCCGAGGTCGAAATACCTGCTTCTCTTAATGGCAAAACTCTCAAAGAAAGCCAGTTGAGACAGAACTACAACATTAATGTTATCGCAGTAAAAAACAAACAGGATAAAAACTCAAAAGGTAAAATTTCAATTAATATAACCCCGGAACCAAACCATGTGCTAAAAGGAGGAAATATGCTCGTTGTAATTGGGGAAACCGATAAAATCGAAAAGTTTAAGGAGATTTAAAGTGAAAAAAATCGCACTTATGTGTGCATTGTTTACCACTTCATTATTTCTGTGTGCTTTCTTGTCTTCTCCTCCAAGCAAAAATATCACAACCACATCGGGAAATTTTAATACCCTTAATGTAAAGATAGACACTGTTGCTGTCCTTCCCATTGATAATACAACAAATAAAAAGGCAGCAGGGGAGTGGGTCAGGAAAGCTTTAATTGAAGGATTCGAATCTGTCCGATATT
>CBDURG010000077.1:0-9525 GCA_965369805.1 uncultured bacterium | reverse complement strand
GTTTTGGTGTATTGATAGCCGGCGGTATAGAAAATAACGGAACGATAATAGCGCCGGCGTCAAAAGTGGTGTTAGCCGGGGGAGACGCGGTAGAGCTGGATATATCGGGTAACGGTTTAATATCGGTAGCGATAAAAGAAGAAGCCGCGTCTCAAATATATGATTACGAAGGTAACTCAATAACCGATCAGATAAAAAATACCGGTGTAATAGAAGCGGACAGTGGAACGGTTATTATAAAAGCGGAGAGTTTAACGGATATATTTTCAAATGTGATAAATCTTGAAGGCCATGTAAGGGCGAATAGGATAGAGACAGTAAACGGAGTAGTCCGACTTGTGAGTGATGGAGATGTCAGGCTTGCCGGAACTATAGAATCTTCGGATATAGAAATAGGAGACGCTGAAGAAAGTGTACCTCAGAATGTAATAGTAGAAGCGACAGCGAGTTTAACCGCTCAAAACTCAATAACAGTTTTAACGAAAAACTCTGTAACAGTCAGGGCGAATATAACCTCAAACAACGGAGATACAAGACTGTTCGCGGATTACGATGGAGACGGAGAAGGAAGTTTCAGCCAGACAGCGGGAATAATAGAAGCGAAAGAAGACGGCAATGTTTATATAGACGGCTCAGGCGTAATGACATTGTCCGGCAAAATAGTTACAGATAGAGGTTCTATAGAAATAGGAGAAACGAGAGAGCCCGCGAGTATTGAAGGCAGCCCATACTATGTCCATAACTCCGGTAACTTTGAGATAACGGAGAAATTAGAAGAAGGCGAAGTAAACATAATAAAAACCGCGAGGGGCGATACATTAAGATACAACAAAGAGAGCAGCCTTACCCTTGAAAGCCCATCCGGAGAGATAAAAGATTTAACTAACACCCCATTAGAAGCAAATACACTTAGCCTGATAGCTGCATCTTTTCTTGTAGATACATATGCCCCTGAAATAGAAATATACAAAACAACGAATGATATTTTAATAGATACTTCTGAAATAACCGGAGATGTCGCGGTAATAGAAGGAGAAGATTTTAAAATAAGTTATCTGGTATCGGGCAGTGTTACGTTAAAGTCAAACGGGACGATAGACACAAAAGAACTGGTAATATTAACCGCCTCAAAATTTAACCTTGTATCAGACAGGTTTGGACAAAGCGGAAAAGCGTTAACACTTGATACAACAGATATCCATATAACAAGATTAAGTGGAGAGATAGAAATATTTGAATGTTCAGGAAATGGAACAAACATGTCGGTTAGAGGCCCGCCTGAGGGCTGGGGATCCATCGCCTATCCTGAAGATGCTCACCTGACATTAGAAGCCTCAAAAGTAGTTCTAAGAGGGGAAACTCCCGCGTATTTATATGGGAACATAACCTTTCATAACTTTGAGTGTACTGTTCCCGATAAAGAGATATACTTTCAGGAAGGCAAGACATATACATTCCTGGAGACCCTCTCTATCATAGGCTCACCTGACATAGGCCCTGAAGAATACTACATAAAACTCAAATCACAAATCGAAGATAATCCCTGGTATCTTGATATCTGGACAGATAACTATGCATTAGACAGGGTAAACATATCCGATTGCCATAGCTATGACCTTGTAGTAATTCCGAGAGGTGTTGACGCTGGAGGAAACCTGAACCTCGAAATAGACCCTGATTGGGACGGGGGAGGAGTGGGTAACAATTGGTCAACCGCAGACAACTGGGATGGAAACGTTGTTCCCGCGACTACTGGAGCTGTAACCTTCAATGGCACTACAGGTGACGACCCTGACAAAGACTGCACCATAGACAGCCTGGGTGACTGGTCGGGAGGCAGCCTTACCATAGGAAGCGAGTATTCCGGAACTATTACCTTATCAACAGCTATTACAATCGGCGCTTACTCACAGGCGGGAGGTACCTTTACACAGAGCGCGAACACAATTACAGCCGCATCCTTTACCCAATCAGGAGGAACCTTTACGGGCGGCTCATCGAACATAACAGTCTCTGGCAATGTTACCCTCTCAGGAGGAACCTTTACTTCCACATCAGCCACATTATCGGTAGGAGGCAACTGGTCTGATACAGACGATGCTTTTACCCATAACTCAGGAACAGTTGATTTTAATGGCGCGGGAACCCAGAGTATTGCAATCGGCTTTAGCCCATTCTATAATTTGATACATTCCGGTTCAAGCACATTGACATTATCTCCAGTGTGGAGCTACAGAAAAGAAATAATCATATCAAGTTCCATAGTTGCGAGTACAGATCAGGCTGACTTCCCTGTTTTGATATACCTTGCCACAGATGCTAATCTTGCGGCAAATGCCCAGGCAGACGGAGATGACATTGTTTTCACATTATCAAACGGAACCAAGCTATCACATGAAATAGAAAAGTACACCTCAGCTACAGGAGAGCTTTACGTATGGGTAAAGATACCTACCCTCTCCGCGTCAAGTGATACCACTCTTTACATGCACTATGGCAACGCCGCGTGTTCATCTAAACAGGATCCGACAGGTGTATGGGATAACAGCTATCTTGGTGCATGGCACTTTAACGATAACGCCGATGACTCTACCTCAAACAGTTATGATGGGACACCATCAACCGGAGTAACATATATAACCGGTAAAATCGAAAATGGAATAAGAACCGACGGAAGCGCTGAATACATAAACCTCCCTGTAATCGAAGTAGGCTCAACCTATACTTTAAGTTCATGGTCGGGATTTCCTCTTAACAATACAGGTCAGTGGCGTACCCTTTTTCAGAGGCAGGGGGGTACTTACCATCATACTATTGTTCAATCAGATGGACAAATAGGTATTTATAACAATGGCTTTTACTCATCAGGATACGATATTGATAATCTAGCCGCAGGATGGCATTACATAACAGCCGTAGCGTCAAGCGGAACAACAAAATTCTATATAGACGGCTCGACGCTTGTCGGAACCTCAAACAGCGTAGTAACAGAAGAAGTCTCCCGCTTTGGAAACCACACCTCAGGTCAGCAATGGGGATCATTTGACGAAATTCATATTTCAAACACAGCAAGAGGCGTAGATTGGATAGCTACCGCCTACAATAATCAGAATGACCCCGCAAGCTACGAAACCGTAGGAAGCCAATCAGCTGTCACCACAGCCCCATTAACGGTAGCAAATAACCTTACACAATCCGCCGGTACATTTGATATAGAGGACAATAACCTTAATGTAAGCGGTAATCTTCTTGTAAGCGGAGGAACTCTTGACGCAAGTGACGCGTCCTGTGACCTTGATATCGGAGGAAATGTTACAGTGTCTTCGGGAACCCTCTCAGCTCCCGAAGCGCTTGATGATACATCTTTCACAGTAGCGGGTAACTGGGAGATATCAGGAACGGGTATATTTACGCCTGACTCAGGCAGAATAATCTTTGACGCGTCTTCAACAGGAAAAACAATTACAACCTCATCCAGTGGAGCAGATGACTTCTATGATGTGAAGTTTAATAATTTATCAGGAGGATGGACATTACAGGATGAGTTAACAGTATCAAATGATATAGCTGTAACACTGGGAACCCTTGACGCGAATGATCAGGCATTATCAATAAACGGCAATACCACAATAAACGGAGGAACCTTAAAAACAGGAACAGGCGTAGTAACATTTGGAGATGCGGCAGAAGATACTGTCACCGTATCAAGCGGAGAGCTTCACATAGAATCAGACGATACAATAACAGACATAGTTCAAAACGCCGGAACATGGACTAATTCAGGAGGAACCATAATCTATAACGCGGGAACAGGAGTAACAACAAGCCTTCTTTCAGCACTCTCCCCATACTACAACCTTACGGTTAATTCCTCAGGGAGCACTTATATATCCAACGGAGTGATAACTGTTAGTAACGATCTAACTGTAACAAGCGGAACGTTAGACGCGAATGATCAGACCTTCACCATAAACGGTAACATAGTAATAAACGGCGGAACCCTTAAGACAGGAACTAACACCATTACTTTCGGAAATGAGGCAGGTGACTCAGTAACAATCTCAAGCGGAACGCTTGAGATTGAATCAGGGAATACCACAACCGACATAGTAAAGACGGTTGGAACATGGGCTAACTCAGGAGGAACCATAATCTATAACGCGGGAACAGGCGTAACAACGAGCCTTCTTTCAGCGCTCTCCTCATACTACAACCTTACGGTTAATTCCTCAGGAAGCAGCTATACATTTGACGGAGTGATAATCGTAGATAATGATCTAACCATAACAAGCGGTGTTTTGGCCGCCTCAACAAATGATTTTACGGTAACGGGCGATGTTCTAATAAACGGAGGAACGCTTAATACGAGCAGTGCGTCCTGTGGTCTTGATATCGGAGGGAATGTTACAGTATCTTCGGGAACCCTCTCAGCTCCCGAAGCGCTTGATGATATATCTTTCACCGTAGCGGGTAACTGGGAGATATCAGGAACAGGTATATTTACCCCTAACTCAGGCAGAGTAGTCTTTGACGCGTCTTCAACAGGAAAAACAATTACAACCTCATCCAGCGGAGCGGATGACTTTTACGATGTAAAGTTTAACAATTCATCAGGAGGATGGACATTACAGGATGAGTTGACAGTATCAAATGATATAGCTGTAACACTGGGAACCCTTGACGCGAATGATCAGGCATTATCAATAAACGGCAATACCACAATAAACGGAGGAACCTTAAAAACAGGAACAGGCGTAGTAACATTTGGAGATGCGGCAGAAGATACTGTCACCGTATCAAGCGGAGAGCTTCACATAGAATCAGATAATACCGCAACTGACATAGTAAAGAACGCGGGAACATGGACTAACTCGGGAGGCACAATAATCTACAACGCGGATATAGTGGTTAATACAAATGTTTTATCTTTCATATCACCATATAACGTCCTTACAATTAACTCAAGTGGAAGCACGTACACTACGAATGGAGTAACAACAATAAATGGTGCTCTTAATATTCAGGAAGGAACCCTTTCTTTGGGCGGAACCACTAACTTTAATGGAGGAATGACAATAGAAGACGGAGGAACGCTTTCCTGTAATACGGGAGGAACCACGATAACAATAGATGACGCTGATACAGTTACAGTAAATGCGGGAGGAACTTTAACATTACAGGGCGCAAGTGGAAACCTCATAACTCTCCAATCCGATACAACAGAAGCCTGGAGCTTAATAATGAGCGGTACATGTGATATAGGTTACTTAAACGTAAGCTATTCAGACGCTTCAGGTGGAGGAGCGGCGTATGCGGGACATTCAACAGACGGGGGAAACAATACAAACTGGCTATTTGTCCCAGGTGATTTTATCGCTTGGGATGGCTCCGATTCAATCGATTGGGCCGTCGGAAGCAATTGGGTAGGGAATTCCGTTCCGACCTTGAATGATGGGGTTGCGATAAACGGCAATTACACCAACGCGCCAACGCTTAATCTTTCAGGTGGAACAACCACCATTTACACGCTTTTGCTTGGAGTCAGCAACACTTCTACCCTTACTTTATCTAATGGGAACTCAACCACAAACAAACTTGTTGTTACGGGAGATGTTAACATTGGTGTGAATGGAAATTTGACACATATGGCTAACACTACTGCTCCAACTCATATTATTAATTTGGAAGCCGCCAATCTTACTATTGCCTCAGGAGGTGCCATTGACGTAGATGCCAAAGGCTATAACGGAGGTTACGACACTCAAAATGGCTTTGGCCCGGGTGGAGGTGGCTATGGGTATCAAGGTGGTCTTGATCTCCGGACTGGCGGCGGCGGCGGCGGTTATGGAGGTACCGGTGGTTCAGGCAATTCTGGTAGTTTAGGGACAGGGGGTTTAACTTACATTTCTCTTACCGAACCTACAAGTTTAGGTTCAGGCGGCGGCGGGGCTAAAGCTGATTATGCTGCAGGATATTATGATGCGTCTACATCTGGAGGTAAAGGTGGCGGTTCTATCCAACTTAATGTTTCAGGAATTCTTACTATTAATGGTGATATTACAGCCACTGGAGCTGATGGCAATTATTCGGCGGCGCCTAGAAATATAGCCTATGGAGGCGGCGGTTCAGGTGGTTCTGCCTATATCACCACAGGAACACTTGCCGGGACTAACGCGGGCGCGATAATAACTGCCAACGGAGGCGCTGGTAATGGTGGTTATGGCGGTGGAGGAGCGGGTGGAAGAATTGCTATCTACTATACGAGTGATACCTACTCTGGAACAACAACGGCTTATGGCGGTACCGGTTATTCTTTAGAAGGGGCGGCAGGAACTATCTATACCAAATCTTCTTCTCAAACTAATGGAGATCTTAAAGTTGATAATAATAGTCAAGCTGGAGTAACTACCCCTCTCTTGTCCAGTTTCACTTTTGACGATTTAATTATCAGCAACAAAGGAAATATAGAAATAAAAACCGGCAATACTTTAGATACTGCCGCCTTTAGTTTTTCTGACGCATATATTTTAAACAACGGAAACATACTTTTTGCTATTACTGTTATCGATCTTTATTTAATCAATAATGGTTCGCTTGACATTCCTGGCCTTGATCTTACCATTGGCGATGCAGGCACTTTAGAAATTAGAAACACCAATCTGTCCCTTAATTATTTGACTATTCAGTCTGGTGGAACCTTAATCCATCCTGCTAATAGCACCACCCCAGAGTATGCTCTAAACTTAACTATCAATGACAACATGACTATTGACTCCGGCGGAATTATCAATCTCAATGCCAAAGGCTATGTCGGAGGCTATGGCACACAAAATGGCTTTGGACAGGGGGGTGGTAACTATGGGTCTCGTTATGGTTGGGTCGTCCTGGTTGGGGGAGGCGGAGCCGGTTATGGAGGTGATGGCGGCTCAGGTAATTATGGTGCGGGGGGGGTAACTTATGGTTCTCTCACCGAACCTACGGATTTAGGTTCAGGCGGCGGCGGTGCCAGGACTGACTATATTGGACCGAGTGGTGATGCGTATGCTTCTGGAGGCAGAGGTGGTGGCGCTATCCAACTTAGTGTTTCCGGAATTCTTACTATCAATGGTGATATTACAGTTAATGGATCTGATGGTGGTTATCATAACAGAAGTGGCAACTGTGCTCATGGAGGCGGTGGTTCAGGCGGTTCTGTCTATATTACCACAGGAACACTTGCCGGGACTAACGCGGACGCGACAATAACTGCCAACGGAGGCGCTGGTAATGGTGCTTATGGAGGCGGTGGAGCAGGTGGAAGAATTGCTATCCACTATACGACTAATACCTATTCTGGGACAACAAAGGCTTATGGCGGCATTGGTTATTCTTTAGAAGGGGCAGCAGGAACTATCTATACCAAGGCCAGTTCAGCTGCCAATGGTGACCTCTTTGTTGATAATAATGGTAATAGCGGAGTAAGAACCCCTCTCCTCACCAGCGACTGGACATTTAACAATGTTGCCATATCAGGAGGCGGCAAACTCGACGCGAATAGCCATAATATTACGATCCACGGCGACTTTACTAATTCAAGCGGAACATTTACTCATTCCAATCAAACCGTAACGTTCGCGAGCATATCGACAGGAAAAACAATCACCTCAGGAGTTTCAAGTTTCTATAATCTAACTTTTAATGGAATAGGAGGAGAATGGACCACACAGGATGCTTTAACAGCAGCTAATGATTTAACCCTCACAAACGGCACGTTAAACATAAGCAGTAATGACTTAACTGTAAGCGGAACATTTTCTAATGATGCCGCTCTCAAGCTTACCGGTTCCCAAACCGTTACTCTTGACGGTGAAATGGATACCGATTCAGGAACCGTTGAATATACAGGAACAGACACTTATATCGGATTAGCCGCGGGTAATGACTACTATAATCTTGCTTTCTTGGGAGGAGGAACTTATATATTAACAGGCACTGTAGATGTAAATGGAGACTTTACCCTTGCATCAGGGACAATAGGCTCTTTAGGTTCCTTTTCCTACTACAAAGCAATAACCATAGATTACACAAAAGTAGGCGAAACTTTGACAGACTACCCGATGTTATTCAGCGTAATAGACGCTGATTTAAAGACAATGGCAAACGACGGTTATGTAACCGATTCCAACGGATACGATATTATATTCACCGATGAAAACGGAACAAAGTTATCCCATGAAATAGAAGAATATAACGGCTCAACAGGAAACTTCATCGCCTGGGTAAAGATACCCTCATTATCAAGCACAGAAAACACAACCGTACATCTTTACTACGGGTGTAGCTCTATTACTACTTCCCTGGAAAACGTTACAGGTGTATGGAACTCTAATTACAAAGGGGTCTGGCATTTGGATGAAGAACAGGCAGGCACAGGAAACCTTGATTTATACCAGGATTCAACAGTAAATGATAATGACGGTGATGACTATGTGTCAGCGTCAGGGCAAGATGGGCAGATTGAAGGAGGGCAGGAATTTGATGGGAGTGCTGATTATGTTGACGCTGGTACTGCTAATAGTCTTGATCTTGGTCAAACATTTACCGTAAGCGCTTGGATAAAAGCAAGCACCTTAAAAAATAATGCTGGAATTGTAAGCAAAGTGGTTTCTAACAGAGGAGGTACTTATTCATATATGTTGGTATGTCATAATAATGGAACAATAGGGGCTTCTAATGGTGCCGCATGGCAGTACTCAAATAACGCGGGAATAACCGCAGGTAATTGGTATTATCTTACGTGGACACTTACAGGCGGTAATCTATACTATTATGTCAATGATACACCTTACGGCAGTAGTCCATTTTCATATACTGATAATTCTGCACATAATGTATTTTTTGGAAGCTGGTACAGTCCAAATACTAATTATGACTTCAACGGCTACATCGACGAGGCTAGCATCTCAAACACGCCAAGAACCGCCGGCTGGATATCCACTACATACAACAATCAATTCTCACCATCAACCTTTTGTCCTGCTGGAAGCCAAACTTCAGTATCAGAAAGTTACACCATAAATATTGACGGTACACTAACTCTGACAGATGGAAGTATGAGCAGTGGCATTGTAAATACCCAAGGAAATATAACCCAGGCAGCTGCATTTGACGGCGGTTCAGCCAGGCTTAATTTTGCCAATGACGCTTTAGCTCAAACCTATACAATAGCAGGGGGCACAGGGCCCCATCTTTATCTTGACAGCGTTGCAGACGCAAGCGACTCGATAATATTTAACGCGGATGGCGGCCTTTACGGCCTGACTCTAACAACCGGATTCAGCGGGACAGCCCCTTTCACCTTCAATGGAAACGCTATAACAGTTACCGATGCGGTAACAATACAGGAAGGCACCTTCTCTCTTGGAGGAGATGCTGTCTTTAACGGGGGTATAACAGTAGAAGACGGAGGCACTTTCTCTTGTGCCACAGCCGGCACAACAATAACGATAGATGACGCTGATACAGTAACTGTAGATTCCGGAGGCA
>CBDURG010000076.1:0-9807 GCA_965369805.1 uncultured bacterium | reverse complement strand
TAAGATATTCAAACAAAGGAAACAAGGGGAACGGTCCGGTAGTGTTCCTATAATCCCTTATCTTATAGAGTCCCCCTAGATTTGTATTAAGCAAATCTAACAGGGGGACGGTGGAATGAATCCCTCTAGATTTGTATTAAGCAAATCTAACAGGGGGACTGGTGAAATGAAAAGAAATAAATTACTCATACCTCTCATAATTGTTTTTGCTTTACAGATGGTTTCACCGTCATTGCGCCTGTCTACCGCAGTTTTGGCGCAGGCAGAAGGGGCCGAAGGCGGCGAAGCGAAGTGCCCGAAGGGTACAATATTTGCCAAAGTCACAGACATATCAAATCGTAAATATGAAAAAGCTGTTATAGATCTTATTGATAACGCGAAAGACTCTATCATTATTTCCATGTACAGTATAAGCATAGGAGAAGGTGAGAAAAATCCTGTAAGACTCCTGCTTAATGACTTATTAGAAGCAAGAGGCAGAGGGGTTACCGTTACAATATATCTTAATACCCGCTTTAGACATGATGGCGCGGAAGAGTCATTTATTGCCAGACCTATGTTTAAAGAATTAGAAAAAGCCGGATGTGAAATTTACCCAATGCCCAAAAGCCGCGTGCTTCATGATAAGCTTATAGTTGTAGACAATAGATATGTTGTTGTAGGCAGTACAAATTGGTCTAATAGGGCCCTGAGAAGCAATTTTGAATCTAACACACTCATTGATTCACCTGATCACGCTAAAGAAAAACTCAAACACCTGGACGATATCTTAAAATTTATAAAATCAAACAGCGAAATATCGCATTCCAAAATTTATATAGAGGATTTACCCAGAGAATTATTTATTTCTAAAAAGCTCTTGATGAATGAAGAATATTTTTCAAGTATGGTTACAAAAAGAGATGAACGTGCTTTTGATTTATATTTGTTACTTTTGGCCCATGGCCAGGCCGGAGGAGAACAAGAATTTTATATTAATTTAGAAGACATGGGCCTGAGTTTAGGATTACCCGGCGACTGGGATTTCTCCACTCTGAGGAGACAAGTTATAAAAAGCCTGCAAAAACTGCAAAAGCGCTACAATCTTATACATGTAAAGTTCCTTTATGGTAGAGATGCCTATATAACACTTAATTCCACTGTCTTGTTGAGCGAAGCAAAGCAATCTTATTTTACGATACCAACTGATTCTATTATAAAGCCGGGAAACGCCAAACTAACCTTACGCTTAAAATTCCTTCTTTTAATCGAATCATTTCTAAAAAGTGAAGGAGAGGATTTATATTCTATCCCAAAAGCTACACTTGCTAAACGTTTTTGCGTGAATAAAGTAACTATACACAAAGCTTTTAATGATTTGCGTAATAATTAGAATAATTAGCGATATTTCCCATTGTAAGCACTTTTAAGAAATCGGGGGACACAATGGGCTATCCCAAATTTAGAGGCTCACAATAACAGACCTTTAAAAAGCCCATAAAAAGTATTACTCGAGAGATCGTGAATGTTTAAGGTAACTCGCTTTTTACAAATTGGAACAATCTTTCGCAGTCTTTTAAAACTTTCTCAGCCTCTGTTTTATAAACTAACCTTTCTTCATACTCTGCCATATTTTTAGTACGCAGTATTCTCATAATTCTGTTTGCATTTGTACTGATTTCTTCGCTATTACCTATTTTTTTAAAAAGATTTACTGCCTCATTATGGGTTTCTCCCGCACTTCGTTTTCCCAGAAAATACACACACATGGCGTCGCCCGCAGCTATGCAAGCATGAATAGCGTTAATGGTTGATGCATTCCATTCCCCGGAGTTAAAGGAACTCTTGGCAGCATGAAAACATTCTTCTGCTCGTTTAAGATAATTAGTATAAAGGGATTTTGAGACATCTCTGGTTCTCGCTTTGGCTGTCATATTTTATTCCTTCCCTGGATAAATCTGAATACCTTTTTTAACTTCATCAATTATATTCGAGTTTTTTTTCTGGGTTAATTCTTTTTCAGTCAAGATATACGGAGATAATCTGTTGCCGAACATGTCAAGACATAAACTTGACAGGTTATCTATGTGAGATTCTACTTTTTTCTTGTCGGCAGTATTTTTTACCAGGATAAAGATGTCGATATCGCTGTCCGGACGTTCTTTGCCTGTTGAAATAGAACCAAAAAGAATTATGTTCTTAATTATCTTTTTGGGGATGTTTTTCAAAATGGTTTTTTCTAATGCTTTAATTGGTTCAGTTATATTGGATATGTTATCCAGGAGTCTTGAAATTGTCTTAAACATATAACTTTTGCGGTTTACTTGCCAAAGGTGTGCTTTTCCGGCGGATATATAGTTGACTAAGTTAATATCTGCCAGTTCACGCATTATCCTGTTTATAGTCATGTGAGATACATTGAGAATAGAAGCTATTTCCCTTTCACTCATAGTTGCTTTATGTGTGAGAAGGAATTTGAGAATCCTGGATTTTGTTTCTGATTTTACCAGATCTAAAGGGTTTGTTTTAAATTTCATAAATACCTCTATGTAATATATTCTGTTACAAATGTAACATATTATGTTACATAGTCAAGGAAAAGTTTAAAAAGAAAGAAAATAGAAGAAAATAGGGACAGCGACTATTAAATTTCTCGACGATAAAGAAAAAAGGGACAGCCCACCCGCTCGCTGCGCTCACTTGGGACTTCCCCATTTTCTTCCCCATTTTCTTCCTCATTTACTTCCCATTGTAACCACTTTTCTTTCATGCTAAGATATTCAAACAGAGGAAGTAGTAAAAGGTAACGCTTCTATTTTAGAGAAAATATTCACTCATTTTGTTGAAAAAAATAGGTCAGGAAAAAATAGAAACGTCCCCCTTTCTCCAGAGAAAGAAATAACCGACAAAACATTTAAAAGGTTGTTTTTGGGAACGGAAGAATATATAAAAAGGATGGAGAGAAGGTTTAAAGTTAAAAATGTCAGGTTGAATGTAGGACGGCCAAGAAAAAATAATTAGAAAACCGTCCCCATTTTTCACTTACAAAAACTTTTTGTTAAAAATATGAGGGAGAAAAAATGCTTGATCAAACTAAAGTGAAGAGTGGTTTTGATATGGAAGTCCTTTTGGGAAAGGGTTTTTTTGGTGAAATTCTTCTGGCGTATCGTGATGCAAAAATTTTTCCTTCTACTCTTGAAATTGCTGATGGTATTGAACTTACTTTAAAAGGGCTTGAGCTTGTCTTTGCATCAAATTTTCAGATCGGAATGAAGTTTGATCTTACATTGAAAATGAATGGCACTGAATATGCTGCCGGACCAACTGACCTGTTTTTTACTTTCGAATTGATTCCTATAAAAACATCAACCGGAAATGTTTCTGATGTGAAGATCAAAGTTTCCTATCATAGTGCGAATAATGCGCAGTTTAACTCATTTATGCAGCTTTTTGGAGGAGATCTGCCTGTTGAGATAAACGGAGAGACGTATTCTCTTTCCCAGTTGGAACGGAGGATCAAAAGAGAATTGCGTGACCGATTGCAGTTTGAATATACTACCAATCTGGTAACTAATAAGGTGCAAGATGTTCAGGTTAAAATGCTGAGCAATCCAAAGGCGATTGGCCTATATTTGAATTTTATTATGCGAAAAGGTCCTGCGCAGGGAAATACCTATCCTGCTCGTGGAGACATTTCAAAGGCGCAAAATCCACTGACAGAATTAAATAATATAGGCATTTTTGTTCCCGGAACAGTGTATCCGATGTTAACGACTGAGATAAAGACAACTATGGCGAGGAAAAAAAGTAACGGTAAATATTACTACCCGATATTTGACCAAAGATTTTTATCTCAAAGAGTGATCGGAAACTTGAAGTCTTTTGTTCTTACTACTGCAGAGCAGATTGCGGCCATTCCGCTTTTTGGTATCGATGATCCTGAACAATTATTGGTGAGTATTAAAACGCGAATACATTATCGATCCATTGATGCAGATGCAGATGCCTGGATGACACTTAGTCCTGAGATTGTAACCGGAAAATTAAAATGGAATAATACACGTTTGCATACTGATATTGATGTTGATTGGGATGATCAATTGAGGCTAGCATTGATAGGCGGTATATTTATTAGTATTTTTACCGGATTTGCAGCATTGCCGTTTTTAACAGCTATACTTTATGCTGCGCAGTCAGTCATGGAGGACGTTGCTGAGGATTACCTTGAAGATTACGCCCGGGGATTTATTCAAGATGAAGCGGATAATCTTATGGGTTCAATTCCTGAGGCAATTACAGTTGGTAAAAGAAGGCGTGATCCTTTTTTTGAAACACATTATCAGGTTGTGACAGATTTTGTAGAGGCAAAGACTAATAAAGAGGGAATGGCGTTTGTCGCCAATACAAAACATAAGGATATTTCTATGCTGCTGGGGGATATAAGTATAAAGAAAGCGGTGCGAAATAAAAGACATAAGCTGGTCGGGCTTATTTATAAAGTGCCGAAGGTTGATCAGCTGGAGAATGCAGATCAATATAATTGTTCTGATCCGAATAAATTGGATGAATTTTTTATAAGCCTTGAGGAAGTAAAATTGCGATTGAAGGCGAAAAGAATCCGTAAAAATCTTTCCCTTAAAGCAACACATGTGAAAAAAAGTGGAAACAGTATTAAATATATTAAATTTGATAGTGGAGTATATCTGACGCCGCATGAAGCAGGAACATTAAATCAACTCGGAGCCTTACGCGTTCAAAAGTACAAACGGATTTATCAGAAACAATTGAAACGTTTTTATTTTCGGGGAAAAGCTGATCGCACTACGCGTAATAATTTGGCAAGTTTACCTGTATTTCGACCTTAAGCTAGCAAAAAAGAATAGGGGTCAGACCTACACATTTGACAAATTGTAAAAACGGGTAGAAAATAGAAACGTCCCCCTTTCTCCTAGTTATATTGGAAGGAAGATTTCTGAAATGAATAATGAGATGGAGCGGAACCTCGGAGAACAACCCATCGCACAAATCATGGTGGGCCATGGTCTCAAGGCACAAAACCTTGTAGCTATCTCAACTGAGCAGATCACTCACAAGATGGTATCTCGGGCGTGCAAAGGTAGAAGGTTAACACCTAATTCCCAATCCAAGATTCGCAATGCGTTGAATAAGTCCACGGGCAAAAACTATTCTATGAAGGAACTATTTACCTATTAACTTATGCTATAGGAGAATTGCTTTAATCACTTATTGAAAAATCAAGAAACATCTAAAAACTGTTCGAGCTTACCGTCAAAACGCGCAGCGTTTTGATTCTCCCGCTTACGAGCAAGCTCAGCGGAAGTTTAACTCAATGTTATAAGGAAATACCTATGGATGGAAAAAAAAGATTGAATATAAAGCAAGGCATTACAGTCAAGATAGTATTAAAACAAGATCAAAAAAGTGGTAAATTAACTGAAGGAGTTGTCAAAGATATCTTGACAAAGTCTCCTTCACATTCTCATGGCATAAAAATAAGATTAACTAGTGGATATGTAGGACGAGTCAAAGAGATATGCAGGTGACGCTTCTATTTTAGAGAAAATATTCACTCATTTTGTTGAAAAAAATAGGTCAGAAAAAAATAGAAACGTTCCCTTTTTCACTTACTTTTTCGTTCCATGGAACACCTCTTTGTGGTATTATACTACTATCTGGTGTCCATTTTACCTGGGCAAGTTAAGAGGAAAATAACATAGGATGGTAAAGAACGAAAGGAGGATAGGAAATGGCTAAAAAAGAGCCTACGAATCATGATATAGTCAATAAAGTGAGCGACGGGCAGCAAGGGCAGTGGGGGTATTCTATAGGTAAGGCACGGCGAGAAAAGATCCAGAAGGATCCCGCCAAAGGCGGCAGCCCCAAGGATGACAAGTATGACGAAATGAAACCGCTCGAAAAGGAAGGTTATAAAAAAGGCTATAGAGGGAAAGGATAATAATAAAGGGGACAGTCCACCCGCTCGCTTTTAAAATAATTGACAAGAATTTTAGAAAACAGAAGTCGTGGCAAAGAATAGGTTAATAAGGAGAAACCATGATTATAAAACTGGTGAAAACGTTATATGTTTTAGTCTGTGCTGTTTTAATTGTTCAGCTGACAGGGTGCGGAACCCTTATGTATCCTGAACGCAGAGGGCAAACAAGCGGAAGAATCGACGCGGGGGTCGCTGTTTTAAATGGGATTGGTTTATTCTTTTTTATAATTCCGGGTATCATTGCCTATGCTATTGACTTTTCTAGTGGAACGATTTATTTACCTGGGACAGACACAAGTTTTCTGGATATAAAGGATATAGAACAGGTAAAATTTGATCCCAAACACTATACCAATGCAACTATGGAAAAAATCATTGAAGAAAAAACGGGGTACGCGGTAAAACTGGATCATGACAACATGGAGGTTTATAAATTAAAATCTTTAAATGATATGATGGCGCACTTCGCGGAGGTTTTACCGGGAATACAAAATACCCGTATCGTTTTAAACATAGAATAAAGGACGTAAAGCCAAAACTTTTGCTGTTTTTCTATGGCCTGGTGATTTTTAATATCTCATATTTAAAAATATTTTCGGATACTTCTATTTCTACAATGTCGCCCTCCTTGTGACCCAATAATCCTTTTCCGACAGGAGAATATATAGAAATTTTGCCTTGCTCGAAATCTATTTCTTCGCTTGATACCAGAATACGGGTTAGTTCCTCACTGGTATTCAAATCTTTAAGTTTGACATGGGCGCCTATGTATACTTTATCAGCGGAAATATCCAGGTCTTCTATGATTTTGACACGGCACAGTTTGTCGTTCAATTCGAATATCCGCTTTTCGTTTAATCCCTGAGCCTCTTTTGCCGAGGAATATTCAGCGCTTTCGCTTATGTCTCCCCGTTCAATAGCTGCTCCTATTTCTTTTGATAGTTCTCTGCGCCGTACACGCTGTAAAAATTCCAGATTTTCCCTTAATTTTTCGTAACCCGCTTTTGTTAGATATATATCATTTCCGTTCATGAAAAGACCTCCTTATATTCAAAATATAAGGATAATTAAAATACTTATATTGTCAAGATTAAAGTTGTTAGTTGTGGTTAGCAATAGAGTTAACTGAGTTCATACAAAAATTGGGTGAGCTTATGTAAAGTTATAGGGTTGCCGGAGTTTGAAGGATATAGTTTCAGGGACAGAATGTGCTGGCCCGGATTTCAGAATGCCGGTTTTGTATACGCTTTTCGCGGGATAAACTATCCTTGTATGATAAAATATTAACATTGTTGCTGTATATGGCAGAGCAGATGGGAAAATTGGCTCAGCAAGCAGAAAATTTAATTTAAAATTCAAGGGAAAAACGATGGACAGCTGTCCTTGTTTTCCTATAACTCACACAGACAGGTAATTAGTTCATGAAACCAATAATTCTTGCCTCAACCTCTCCAAGGCGTAAAGAACTTCTTTCAATGATAGGGATAAAGTTTAAAGCGGTTGACAGCTGTTACAGAGAAGATTTGAACTATGGATTAAAGCCCCTTGCTCTTGCCAGATATCTATCCAGAGGAAAAGCTGAAAAAGCCGCGAAAAAATACAAAAACCATATTATTATCGCGGCAGACACATTTGTTGTATCAGGGAAATCCTTAATGGGTAAGCCGAATTCCGAGGCTGAAGCAAGAAAAATGTTAAAGAAAATAAGCGGGGCAATTCTGTATGTGGTTACAGGGTTTACAGTAACAGATACCGAATCAGGCAAAACATTGTCAAAAGCCGTTAGGACAAAAGTTTACATAAAAAATCTTACGGATACTGAAATAAATAATTATATCAAAACAAAAGAACCTCTCGGGAAAGCCGGCGCGTTTGCTATACAGGGTTTAGGAGCTTTGATAGTGAAAAAAATTGAAGGGGACTTTTTTAATGTAATGGGTTTGCCTCTGAATGCTTTGGCAGATGCTTTGAAGAAATTCGGAGTCGAGATAATCGGGGGATGCAATATTAATTTTCTTAACAAGACTGGCAAATATCAAAAATAGGGATTATGTTTCCCGATTACTTAATCTTCCAATACGATTATGCGGGTAAAATTATGTTTTTATCGGTATAGCTTGAGAAACTTTAGAAATTCAGGGTCAACTTTATAGCCGAGCTCAATTGCTCTGTCGCAATGCCTGATGGCAAGATCATATTGCTTTTTATGATAATATGCTATTGCCAACTTATTGTGCGAGAGGGCGTAATCCGGGTTAAGCCCCAGGGATTTTTTGTACGCGGCGATTGCTTCTTCGTATTTTTCCATATCACCATAGGCAAGGCCAAGGTTGTAATGCATTTCCGCGTAGTTTGGATTAAGTTCTATTGCTTTTTTATATGCGGCGGTTGCTTCCTCAAATTTACCCATATCGTAGTATGTAGCACCAAGGTTATTATATGCCGTTGGATGATACGGGTTAATTTCTATCGCCTTTTTATACGCGGATATTTCTTCTTGATGCCTTCCGATATCACCGCATAGTTTGCCAAAATTAGTATACGCGTCCGCGTAGTCTGGATTAAGTTTTATCGCTTGTTTATATAAGGCTATTGCTTCATCCTTCTTTCCAATATCACGGTATAGATTGCCCAGGTTAAAATGTACCCTTGGACTGTCTGGAGCATATTTTAAGGTTCTCTCGTAGAAAGGAATTGGTTCTCTCCAGCGGCCATTTTGTTTAATGGTCAAATAAGAATAAAAAACTACCAATACGGCTATAAAGCCAACAGATAAAAATTTAAAGTGTTTTACCCTGTAGAGGGAATTTAAGCTGTAGGCCAGAATTAGAAAGAATCCTATCGAGGGCAGGTATAACCAGTGTTCCGCCATATAGGCATTTATAGGATAAAGATTTGCCGCTGGAAGCAAAGTGATGGTAAACCATGATATAGAAAAGAAAATTAATTTATTTTGATTTCTTTTCCTGAAGGCGTAGATCAATAAAAAGGCTAATATCGCAATTCCCAACAGTACCCTGGGGGCAGTAAAACTAAACAGCTTATTCCCGTATTCCATATGTAGATTGAAGGGCAGCAATAAAAGTCTTATGTATTCAGTTATAGCCATAAAGAATCCCGGGATTCTCTGGAATAAGGTAGTGGTAGATGATGATATAACACCGCCGGACATAAGCTGTTCTGATATTTTTAATCTTAATAGAAGATAGAGAACCGAAATACCTATTATAGGCAGGGAAGGGCTGATTCTAAGCTTCTTTTTAAAAGAATAGTGGTAAAGCAGAAATAGGGCCGGGAGAATAAGGCTGTTTTCCCTGGATAGTAAAGCTAACCCATAACTTAGCAGAGCCGGGATATAAAAACTTATCTTTGTCCCATTGAGATACTTTATATAAAAGATAAACGAAAAGAGCATAAGCAGTAAGGATAGAGAATCTGCCCTGCCTGATATATATGATACTGCTTCTGTGTGTATGGGATGAACAAGAAAAAGCACACTTGTTAATAAGGAAAGGATCCTATTGCCAAAAAGGATATTGATAAGCCAGTATAAAGCCAGGGCCGTAAAGATATGCAGCAGGATATTTGTAAGATGGTAACCTGTTACATTTAATTTCCAGAAGGAATAGTCAGACATATAAGTAAGCATCTGAAGTGGGCGGTAAAGGTTATATGCCATTCCGGCGTCCGCGCCTATGTACATTCCTACATCCTTTGTAAAAAGATTCGCTATGCTATCCCAATTTCTTATATATATGTTATTTTGTACTAAAGCTTCGTCATCCCAGACAAATTGACCGTTGAGCGAATTA
>CBDURG010000075.1:0-9916 GCA_965369805.1 uncultured bacterium | reverse complement strand
TCCACCCTACAACAATAAAAACGAGGAAAAAGAGATAAAGAGGAAATTCAAGTATTCTTGTTTTTCTTGCCATGGATAGAGAAAAAGCTATCCCGAAAGATACCAGCAGTGAAAAGTAAACAGCAGAGGGATAAATGAAAGAGGCTTTTATCATGGGAAGAATCAGGAATAAAGCGGAAACATAAAATACGGATAGAGGCAGCGAGTACGGAAACTTGCCCATTTTAAGATGTCTTTTTAGAGCGGTCGCGCGGCTATTGCCGGTTCTATAAGAAAGTTTCAGCACGTCCGGAACGCTTGTTTTTCTGTAGTGATACACTATAGCATCGGGGTCGTAGTATACTTTATAACCATTATCCTTAATCCTGCATATCATTTCCTCATCTTCAAAAGGATACAAATCTTCCTTAAAACCGCCAAGTTCGTCAAAAACCCTTTTTGGATACATAACATTACACGGGGGGTTGAAATCTATTTCTCTGAAACCTCCTGACACCTCACAAAAACGCTTCCATGCAGGGAAACAACACGATAGCGAATTTATTATGATATTTCCCAGGACAGTATCATCCTTCGGAGAAATGCTGGGGCCGCCTACAGAACCGACACGGGGGCCTTGAAAGTGTTTAATAAGGGAACCCAGCCAGCTTACAACAGCCACACAGTCTGCGTCTGTAAAGGCAATAACTTTACCCCTGGCCTCTTTTATGCCCCGGTTCTTCGCGACAACAATCCCCTTCTTATCTTCCCTGATAAGCCGTACCCTGTTATCCATCTTCACGAACTTTTCAACTAATTCAACTGTTCCGTCACTAGAACCATTGTCGACAACTATCACTTCAATGTGTCTGCGGGTTTGGCTTAGAATGGAATCAAGACAAGGAGAAATATGATTTTCCTCATTTAATACAGGAATAATAACAGATATAGAAAACTCAGTTTGCATAACCAGACATAATTATTTTATCTTTTAATCTTAAAATATACATCGAATAACCTTTTTTTGCAAGAGCAAAACAACAAGTTTCTTTAAATCTTGTCATTATTCCGCTATAATCTTTTAATTGCAACATGATATATCAAAGGCATCAACACAGCATGATAAAAAGGATAATGGCAGATAGAACATATGTAGTTATATTTAATGCCTTTTCATTACAAATAAATCAGGGGTAATTTTATGAAAATTGGTTTGCTTGGAATGCCTCAATCAGGGAAAAAAACGTTATTCAGGCTTCTAACCGGGACTGAAAATATCTCCGTCAATTTAGGTGTTTGCAAAATAAAAGACTTTCGCCTGGAAAATATAGCGAAAATATATAAGTCGGAAAAAATCACACGCGCGGAAATAGAATACCAGCTTATTCCGGCAATAATCCCTGGGCACGAATCCCTTAAGGACTCCATAAACATTCTTAAAAACCTTGACGCTTTATGCATTGTTGTCCGGGATTTCAAGGATGAGACCATATATCATATCAATGAGTCTGTAGATCCCTCCCGCGATATGAATAATATATTCCAGGAACTGACTTTAGCTGATCTCATGCTGGTAGAAACACGTCTGGAAAGAATAAAAGACGCGGAAAAGAGAAACAATATTCCCGCGCTTGAGAAAGAAAAATTATTGCTTTTAAAAATTAAAAGCCGGCTGGAAAACGAAATCCCCATAAGGGACATGGATTTTAACGAAGAAGAGCAAAAAGCCCTAAGGCCGTTACAGTTTGTCACAATGAAAAATGTACTTGTAGTTCTAAACACCAGTGACTCGAATCTCGAAAAAACCCTGCCCGCTGAAATTAAAAAACATGAAGCAAAAAATACCTTAATCTTGCCTATAGCGGTAAAGACAGAAGAAGAGATTAATTCTCTGGAGGAATCTGAAAGAGAAGAATTTTTAAAGGAACTTGGGATTAAAGAACACGCGACACACCTGATGACACGTTTATCCGCGCAACTTCTTAATCTGATTATATTTTTTACCGCGGGTAAAAATGAAGCCCGTGCGTGGCTTATACCAAAGGGTTTAAGTGCACCCCAAACCGCCGGCAAAATTCATTCTGACCTGGAACGGGGTTTTATACGCGCGGAAGTAATCAAATTAAAAGATCTTGAAAAACTCGGGAGCGAACAAGCAGTAAAAGAAGCCGGCAAATGGTCGCTTAAGGGAAAAGACTATATAATAGAGGAAGGAGATATTGTCCTCTTCAGATTCAATGTTTAACGGCAAATATCAAAAGGACAGGGGAAAAACATGAATACGCTGATAATCGCAATGTTAATAGCGTTGATAATCCTGGCGGCCTCTATATTAATACTGGCGATAAGAAAGCACCCGGGCACAAAATTTGATGCTTCACTTAAAGATCAGTTTCTTGCTTTCCAGTCAAATTTAAACAGGGAACTTAGCTCAACACGCTCGGAGGTTCATCAATCTAAAGACCTCATATCACAGCATACGATAAAAACCATTGATTCCATTAAAGATATGAATACAACCATCCAGAAAATTATTCATCAGCAGGCAGAATCACATAAAATAGGAGAATCTCTTAAGGATCTTCTTCAGCCTCCAAAACTCAGAGGAAATTACGGCGAAGCCATTCTGGAAGAAATGCTTGAAAGAGTTCTTCCAAAGGGCATTTGGGAAAAGCAATATACCATTGATGGCCGGGAACAGGTAGACGCTGTTGTAAAAATGAAAGACATAATAATTCCGATTGACGCGAAATTTCCGAGGGACGATTATAGAAAATACCTCGATGCTTCCACCCCTGAAAAAAAATTAGAATGCTGGAAAAATTACGAAAATGCCATTAAAAATCAGATAAAAGATATAGAAAAAAAATACATAAAACCCGAGAAAGGCACGTCAGAATTCGCGCTTATGTTTATTCCGGCTGAAGCTACATACTACGAAACAATAACAGAAAAAAATTATCTCGGAAACCCTTCAAAAATATATGAGTTTGCCCAGGAACACAGAGTTATCCCCGTTAGTCCCAATAATTTTTATGCCTTCCTCCAAATAATACTAATAGGAGTGCGTAACCTGGAAATTATAAAAAGCGCGAAACAGGTCCAGGAGGGTTTAAAGAAAATACAGAAAGACTTTGGCCTTTTCTATAAAAAGTACGAAGAAATGGGGAAAAATTTAAATAAAGCTGTTAATGCCTATCAGGTTGGTAACGGACATATTGGACGTTACAAACAAAAGCTCGACTCAACACTTCAGCTCGAAGGACTTAAAGAAAACAACGTCCCTCTCTCTGAGGCCGCGATTGAAGAAACAAAGGAAAACAACAACCTTTAACTGGTCAGGGAATCTCCACAAGTGAAACATTATCCAGATAAAATTCTCCAGAACCTTTTGCTTTTATATGAAAAGATATATCTCCAGACATAACAGCATCATCCGGTATCTCAAGATGTATATCACCTTTAACCTTTATTCTTTTATTAAATGTTTTCCAATTTTTTGATGGTTTAAGATTATACTGCCTAGACACAAGCTGATCTATCTTCTGCCCGTCTTTAACATCTCCACTGCCATATTCAGCCCGGAAATCAGCGTAGAAGTCAAGAATCTCAGATCCCTTATAATCAAATGTAAATCTATATTTTTTACCATGTATAACACGGTATGCCTCCGATGTTATTTTTATATCATCTCCTTCCGAGCCCCCCTCATCCCTGCCGGAATTACCATACGCGTAATATACATACATGCCTTTTCTGGATGGCGATGTTTGGGTTCCGCCTCTCTCAAAACTATCCATTACCGCGTAGCTGCTCCGTTTTTCAAATTTCCATCCAGAAGGCTGAAAATATTCTTTTAAGACATCTTTTCCCTCCACAGGAAAAGAGTTTTTCATAAGCAAACCACCATCTTTTCCTGTGTTTAGATAAACTTTGACATTGCCTAAATTGTCACCGGTAATTAAATCTATTAAACCGTCATTATTCCAATCAGCCGGAAAAACCGTACTCATTGCCCCTTCTTTTATTTCTTTATCCGCGGTTTTAAAGCGGCCGGCAAACTCCATAGGCTTAATATTTTCGGCATTCCCGCTCTTGTTCAAGAACAACTCAATATGGCCGGTACGCATACCCATAACTATATCAAGGTCTCCGTCTTCATCCCAATCAACCGCTTCAGGAGTCAGATGCTCTCTTCCTTCCCCATAAACAAGCACTGTCCTTTTCTCCGTATCAAAAGTTTTTCTTGCGGTTTTATTATCATTGACAAATAAATACACCACATTGGCAGAATATGTACCTTCTCCCAGAATAAGGTCTTTCACCTTGTCATTGTTAAAATCCACAACACAAGGAGAGCTATTTCTTCCAATGTCTAAAACCTTTCCCCTAAGAAGAAACCTGTCAAATTCCTTCAGCTTTTTACCTTTTACCGGAGCCGTTGGTTTTCCCACATCTCGAACAAAACGGAACTTTTCCGGTGTCCCTATGTTCACTGCCAGTAAAACATCCCCCTCCACCCGCCCGCATATTATATCCAGCTTCCCATCGTTATCCCAATCGCTTAAACTGCTTCTGGCACACTCTCCAAAATTGGTCACTATAGGCTGCCCCTCTCCAAAGACCGGAGCACCTTCAATGCCTTTATTAATAAATACAAAAATTACTCCTTCGGTACCAGATACAACAAGGTCCTTGAGGCCATCGTTATTTATATCAACAAAAACAGGTTTGGGAGAAAACTTCGCCCGGGTCTTCGTAGTTCCGGATTCAATAAAATCTTTGCTTATGGTGTAAAATTTCAAATTCCCTGAAGAATCAACTCCATCCCATAAATTGTCCACCCGCGCCTGATTATCTAAAGAACCGTTAGTTATTAAATTCTTCTCGGCCTGAATAAATCCCCCCGGCAAAAGTGCTATTACGAAAATAAATATTTTTTGCATATTGATCTTCACTTATTTCCCCTCTGAAGCATGTAAACCACTATATTTATGCCTAACTTATAAGCATTCTTTATTGATTCAAGGTTCACGTTTTCAAAATTCACTTCATCACCCCATAATCCCAGGCGTTGATATGAGCCCCTATCTTTTTTATACCAATTAAAATCAATTTCATCTTTTTCATTTAAACCTGTTTTCCACAAATCACCGTAATCATTCAATGTATAAACAACTATTACTCTATCTCTTATTTTTATAACTTCAACTTTATCGTCTTTCCAATTCATCCCGGCCGGCAGTTTATTAAAAGTATAAAAAGAGTGAAAAATGGAATGGTCAAGTGTAATCTCTTCAAAATTCCTGTCCGGAAGAACTTTTTTCATTTCTCTTCTAAAAGCCATGTCAAACCTTGATTTCTTTCCGGCAAGGCTGTTATCACAATACACCGCGCCGCCTTTAAGAAGATATTTTCTCAGATTTATTACTTCCTCTTCAGTAAAAACAAAATCATTATGGCCTGTCATATAAACAAAAGGAGATTCGAAAATTTCTTCAGAATCAACTTCTTTTTCCAATATGTCAATTGACGCCTCAATATTTGTCCATCGGTTTATCTGGGTCACAAAATTTTCCAGGCCATAACGATGGCAATACCAATCTCCCTTCATATATCTCGCTATAGTTAACTGAATTTTTGCTTTTGTCGAACGGCCTTTCCCTCTAAGCCCGAACTTCTGCACAAAATTCTTGTAATCTTTTTGCCGGCCCTGCTTCCTTTTTATAAGCTCATTCTCTGAAATCATCTCAAGAATTTCCACCTTTGCAAGTTCGGGTTTTACCGCCACCTGTTTTTTAAACAGACTTTCTTCAACTACCTTTTTGACAACTAGCGCTTTCTTCTTCACCGGTATCTTTTTTATCAGCTTAACAGGAACTTCATGAGCCATTTTCTTTCTCAACTGCCTGAGATCAACTTTCTGCATTGAAGTTTTTTTGTTAACAATTCGCCCTTTAAGGAGAGCGCCGCCGGTAGCAGGCTTTATCACATAAATAAAGGCAAACACAATAAGCACTAATATATGAACAATTACAGCAGCGGTAAAATAAGGAGCTTCTTTGAAGCTCTTTCTTATAAAATTATTTGCTTTTTCAGCATTTAAAAACATCCGAGGTCTCTTTCTTTCTATTATTGTAAAAAAGATATGTTTTTTATACGGGCCGCAGCACAGGAGTTCAGAACATCGACAACCCTGCCGTGTTTTACTCCCGCTTTAATATCAATTATCACCTCTTGCTCGGCAAAAATCCGGCCTAGTTTATAAAGCATCGTTGTCAAATCGGGAAGAGTTTCGCTTTCCGGAGAATCGTACTTTCTGTTATTAACAAAAACTTGCTTGGTTTTATCTATTGCAATTAAAATTTCATCAAGAACTTCCTCACTCTGAATTTCTTCTTTTGCTCTGGTTGGAATATTTACCCCAAGCTGAGTTTCCTGCAGTTTTAAACTGGAAGTACTGATAAAAAATATAAGCAGAAGAAACACAACATCAATCATTGGAGCAATTGCAAAATCTATTTTTTCCCCTTCGCTGTCCCTGAAAAATCTCATGGCTACACCCTTATTATATACTCCCTGCTCTTTTCTTTTAACCTGGCTTTTTTTCTTTGTAAGTCGCAAACCAGACATCCCATATCCCTTCGCTCGCGCAAATTTCCATTATCTTCATTACATGCTTGTGGTCAGTTTCCTTGTCGCCCCTGATAAGCACCGACGCTATTTTCTGATAACCGGAAATTTTCGACATGTGTTCTTTCAATCGCAATAACGTGAACTGGTTGCTCTGAAAGGTTATAATTCCATCCTTATCAACATTAATAACCATACGGCCTTCGGTAGTTTTTTCCATCTCGGACTTAGAAGCTACAGGAAGCTCCACATTTTCTTCAGCTTCAATTTCGTGAAACGTGGAAGCACACATAAAAAATATCAAAAGCAGAAACACAATATCTATCATAGGAGCCATCTGAAATCCCATTTCTTCAAATTTTCCTGATTTTTTTGAAACTCTCACTGTTCCACTCCGGAAACATCTTTATTTTCCCGCTGAATACTGTTTTCCCGCGCCGTGTTTTCAGTTGTTTCATATAAACCGTTCTCGTGGATTCTATCCAAAATAGTTTCAATCTTTTCTTCAGAAATTGCTACAGCATTGGCAACCCTGGTCTTAAAAAAGAAGTAAAAAGCCATAGCAGGTATTGCTACAACTAAACCAAAAGCAGTGGTTACCAGAGCTTCTCCCACGCTGGCGGCGAGAAGTGACGGTTTCCCGGCCGCCCCGGAAAAAGCTATCGCGTTAAAAGATTTTATCATACCTGAAACAGTCCCCAGAAGGCCCAGCATCGGGGCTATTGTGGCTATAACAGACAAATAGTTAATCGTTACTTTTAAAGCTTCCCCTTCTCTTTCCCCCCGTTCTTCAATCGCTTTTTCCATGGAGGCATGACCCATATGCATTTTTTTAAAACCGGACAAAAGTATTTTTGAAAAGAAAGACTGATTGCTTTCACAGACTTCTATCGCGGACTGAATATCCCCTTTCCCAACACTTTCTTCCACCGAAGTTACAAAGGCTTCAGGAATAAGCTTCCGTTCAGAAATAATTATAAAGCCCCGCATAACAATTGCCATCATCACGACAGAAACCAACCCGATAATTATCATCATAATGCCGCCGTCTAAAACAGTTTGCAGCAATGTTTTCCCTTTTACTTCCGTGGTATCATCAGACTTATTCTCTTCCGAAAACGCGAATGACAGCATTCCGGCTATCAGAACAAAAAAGAACATACAAAAAATAAATTTTTTCATTTTACCTCTCCTCATCGTTTATCCATTTTTTCATAAGCTTTTTTACCGTAATCAGTCAATGGGCTTTCAGAATATATTTCCTTGTACAGGTTTTGCGCGAATTCTCTCCTGTCAAGCTTTTCAAAACATCTGGCGGCCATTAATTTTGACTCCAGAACCACATTTTTATATTCAGAATAAAAAACGTCAATTGAAAGAAACGAAAATACAGCGTTTTCATAATCTTCATTTTTCAAACAATCCATGCCTTTCAGGAAAAAATAATAAGGAATATCCTTTTTCCCTACTTGCTCAGGAGAAATTGCGGTAATTGAAACTTCGTTGTCAGCTTTCTTATTCAGCTTCAACAAGCAGTAGGCAACTCTTATTTGACAATGCAAATCGAAAGATTCCTCTTTCGCGAGCTTAACAATTTTATTATAGCCAAGCAAAGCTTTATCCCACTCGCCCAGATTAAAATATGAATCCGCGATCCTTCCTAAAATTTCGTTCTTCCCTACTATAGTTTCCGGGGACTCAAAAATTTTTTGATATAATGCTATAGCGTCTACATATTCCCCCTTTAAAAACAGCACTTCAGCCGTATGGTAGTCCCCAGGATACATTGAGTCAAATTTGATATCTTCTTTTGGAACAGTTATCTGTCCGTACTGCTCCAGCTCAATAATTATCTGTTCGTTTTCTTCTCTAATTATCTCTCCTTTTATTATTTCACCATTCTTAAGCTCGATAACTCTCCCATAAAGCATACTGCACACAACCATAAGAAGAAGAAACCATATGTATTTTCGCGCTTTATGTTTTTCCATTAAAAACCTCTTCAGCTTCCAATGCGGCCTCGCTGTCAGGATAATCTTTTAATAATTCTTCATAGCATTCCTTTGCCTCTTCTTCTCTTCCAAGTTTTTTGAAAAGAGCAATACACGCCAACAGCGATTTAGAAGCTATCTTTTTATCATAACTATGGAGAATCGATAATTTCCGAAAATCTCTTAAAGCTTTCTCCTTTTCACCTGAGTTCTTATAGCATTCAGCAACGCGGTAGAGAATTTCGGGCTTTCTATTTTTATCAACCTCTCTCAGAAGTTTCCCCCAAATTTTCAAGCTTCTCGCGTACTCACCGCTTTGCATAAGGGTATTCGCATATTTATACCTGACATCCAACACTGGCATATCCGTATCAGGCCCGAAATCTATGTTCAGAGCTTCTTCTATTTCCACCAAACTCTTTTTCCAGTCATTTTCAGCTCCAGAAACATCAGACAGGCCAATATGGTTTAAAAAAATAATTCTGTTATCTCCTTCGGATTTACCGAGGCTCATTTCAAACAAACCCTGGGCATTGCTATACTTTTTCAAATTTAAATTAGCCTCCGCTAAAAAATAAATATCCCACGCGCTAAGCCCTTTTCCCTCTACCTCTTCAGGCACCAGGTTTAAATAATCATCCTCCGAACCGGTGTTAACTAAATTTCCATGGGTTAACAACCCGATAACAGCCACCTTCCAATCTCTGGAATTACCCCTCGGGACCTTACTTTTTAATCTTTCAAATAATCTTTCTCCCAGTTTTATTTCTTTTTGGCTTAGAATAATATTCATCAGGTTTTTAAACGACAGACACGTATAATAATTTTCATTACCGGCAATCGCGACAACCTCTATGTACTCTTTCGCGGCAGAATCCAGATTTTGTACCTGCTGTTCCAACAAAGCCGCTTTGAAAAAGAATCTCTGCTTATCAATCCTGCTTTTTGAACTTTTAGCGGCAATCCTGTACATATTTATAATTGCGGCAACATTATTATCATTTTTATAATACTTGTCAAGCCAGGCATAGCACTCACCGGCAACTCTGGTATCAGGATAATCCTTTATTATCCCCAGCATTTTATCTTCTGTTTCCTTGTATTTCGCGTTACTTGCATGTATCTGAGCTATGCCAAAATCTATCAATGCTTTTTTATTTCTGTCTTTTATCTTTGATCTATCTATTTCTGTTAACCACTTTATAGCATCATCGCTTCTTTGAAGATTTATTAAACATGTTCCTATCTGGATTTTCACGTCCAGGATATCCTTCGAATCAGGATACTCTGAAAGATACTTTTTATAATTTTCT
>CBDURG010000074.1:0-10386 GCA_965369805.1 uncultured bacterium | reverse complement strand
TATATGTTACACAGCCGTCAATGCCGCCGTTAGAAGAATTTACAAAATATTTAGATCTGATTTAATTAAAAATTGGCCATATCTTGTTTTTTATAGGAGGAGTTTCCTAAGGGAATCGTGAAGCTCAAATAGGTACAAAAGAGTTTCGGGCTTTTTTGAAATATTCTCGTATAGAAGCATGAATAGGAGAAAGCAGAAAGAAAAAACTTTAGATAGATTTGTAAAGAGGACCATAATACTATGAATCCAAAAGTTTCAATAATAATTCTTAATTGGAATAGATGGGAAGATACAATTGAAAGTTTGGAAACAGTATGCCAAATTTCTTATTCTAATTACCAAGTAGTGCTTGTAGATAATGGTTCAGGAGATGGGTCAATTGAGAGAATAATCGGGTGGGCCGATGGAAAAATCAAGGCTAAATCGCAAATTTTTAAACATAATTTAAGTAGTAAACAGATAAAAACAACAATATATACGAGGAAAGAGTCTAAATATGCGGAATGCAAGAATGAGAAAGGGTTTTTATCAACAGCAGATACAGAACTTATAATAATAAAAAACGAAAGAAATTATGGTTTTGCCGAAGGGAATAATATCGGTATACGATTTGCTTTTAATGACAAAAATGTAAAATATGTTCTATTGCTTAATAACGATACAGAAATAGAACCCAATTGTGCTAGCAAATTAATAGAAGCAGCAGAATCAAATAAATCGACAGGTTCCTTCCAGCCAAAGATGCTATCTTTGACAAATCCGCGATTAATTGATGCTGTGGGTATATCAATTGACAAAAATGGGAATGCTGCTCAAATTGGTTGTAGAGTTAAAGATATGGGACAGTATGATCAGGTTGAAGAAATATTTGGGTCATGTGCTGGTGCAGTGTTATATACACGGGATATGTTAGATAGAATAGGACTGTTTGATGAAGATTTTTTTTCGTATTATGAAGATGTGGATTTAGCATTGCGAGCCAGATTGGCCGGGTGGAAGTCTATATATGTTCCAACAGCAGTTGTCTATCATAAACATTCCTCTAGTCTTGGAGAAGATTCTCCTTTAAAACGGTATTTTCTTGAGAGAAATTTGTATTATTACATTATCAAAAACTTACCGTCTGATATTATATTTAAGTTTTTAATAAAGCGATTTCTAATTATTATCACGACCGTATTGTATCTGATTAAAGGCGGTAAATTTCAGATAATAAAATATTATCTGAAGGCGAATTTTGATGCTTTTAAGAAAATCCCTGAACTTTTCAAAAAAAGAAAAAGGATACAGGCTACTCAACATATTTCAGATAAAGAATTTAGAAACTGGCTTAAGGGATAGTTTAGATTTGCGTTTTCATAGACTACTTGCATTTTTGTAAAAAGGCATCTATGCTTTATGAAGAAAATACTTGATGTCATCATTATAACATATAACAGTGAAGATGTAATCCTGCCGTGTTTGGATTCTATTATAAAGTCGGATAGTTCAGATTCATTTAATATTGTTGTGGTGGATAACAATTCACAAGACGCGACACCCCGTATTTTGAAAAACGCGCAAAAAAGGATGCCGAATAGGATTACGCCGCGGTTTGAAAAAACAAATCTGGGTTTTGCCCGTGCCTGTAATATCGGAGCGGGGTTATTTAATAGTGAATTTATTTTGTTTTTAAATCCCGATACATTAATAGAAGATAAAACCGCTCTAATAAAAATGGTCGATTTCCTGCGGTCTGATGAAAAAGTTGCTGTTGCCGGCCCTCGGATATTAAACGATTTTCGCGGAATAGAGCACACATGCAGGAGGTTCCCTTCTTTAAGCCGTATATTTCTTGATGAATGCAGGACATATAAACTTTTTCCATCAAAGAAGTTTTTTAGAGGCACCAGGATGACCGATTGGGACCACAATGATACAAGGGAGGTTGCTCAGATTATAGGCGCGTGTTTTATGACAAAGCGGACAATCTTTGACGAACTTAGCGGTTTTGATGAAAGATTCTTCATGTATTATGAAGAAGTGGATTATTGTTACAGGGCAAAGCAGAAAGGATATAAAGTATATTTTTTTAGTCCTGCCGCGATTATTCATAAAGGGGGATGCAGTTCTAATCCAGAATCGGAAACGGGAACCTTGAATATATATCGCTATCGCTATGAGAGCCTTGTGGCTTTTTATAAAAAACATTTTAAATTTTATATATTTTTTCTTTATGTAATATTAATACCCTCTCTTCTTGGAAAATCTTTTATAGAGTACTTGTTGTATGCTGTTACAAGAAATCGGGATTATGCAATTATTTCTTTTTCACATTTCAAAGCGTGGAAATACGTTTTCTTTAGTTTCTTTCATGCAGGCAAACCGGAGATAACGCGTTCGAGAAAGAAACCATGAAAATACTTTTTCTCACACAGACAGGCATTCTTGGTCCGGCAAGCAGATACAGGGTTTTTCAATTCCTGGATCAACTTAAGGGCAGGGGTTTTGATTGTACTGTTTCTCCGGCTATAAGCGACCGTTTATATCCTTTTTTTTATGAGAAGCAATGCGGGTTTTTTAAAAAGTTTCTAAAAGCATTTGTTATTATTACTAAGCGGACAGGCGGCCTTTTCCGTATTAGAAAGTTTGATGCCGTGTTTATCCAGAAAGAAATACTGCCGGGATGTTATCCCTTTTTTGAATTTTTTATTACACGCTTTGCGAAAAAAATAGTTTTCGATTTTGATGATTCCATTTTTTTGTCCGAGGAAGATAGAATAAAGGCGGAGCAGTTTTCAGATGTAAATAATTCGCCGCGGTTTACAAAACTTTTTGCCCGCTTCAGCGCTTTAACAGCCGGAAATCGTTATTTATTTGATATCGCCTGTAAGGTTAACAAGAACACTGCGCTGATACCTACCTCCATTGATACCGAACGTTATAAAGGCAGTATTTGTTCAAGTTCCGAAGTTAGTGAAAGAATTAACATAGGATGGATTGGTAGTTTTTCTACATTGCCTTATTTGAAAATTGTTGAAAAGCCTCTTATTAATGTAAGCAAACAATTTAAGCTTACCTTTGTGGTTGTAGGCCCGGCAAAAGGACGCGAGGCGCTTCAGAATATTTTTAGTAAAACATTTTTTGACAATGTTAATTTGGATTATGTTATTTGGGACAGGGAAAAGGAGGTTGAGCAGATTGCTTCTTTTAATATAGGCGTTGCTCCTCTTCCTGATACGCCTTGGTCCCGGGGAAAATGCGGTTGTAAACTCCTTCAATATATTGCGCTTGGAATACCGTCTATAGTGTCTCCTGTTGGTATTCATAAAGATATTATTGTCCAGTCGAAAAATGGGCTTTTTGCGGATACCGAAAAAGAATGGATAGATGGATTGTCACTTCTTATCAAAAATCCGGATATCCGGAATTCTTTTCGTAACAATGCTGTAGAAACAGTTGAGGAAAGCTATTCGCTTCGAAAAAACGCTGTTTTACTTGAAAAAGTCCTGAAAAATTTGTAGTGGTATAAATTGTAAAATGAAAAAACCTAAAATAGCTCATATAATCACGCGTCTTATCATAGGCGGGGCGCAGGAGAATACCCTCTACACAGTTGAAGGGTTAATGGAAAAGGGCTATGATGTTACCCTCATTACCGGGCCTGCCGCGGGCCCTGAAGGGACACTGTTTGATAAAGCTGAAAAAGCCTCGGTAAAAATCATTCTTGTACCTTCAATGAAAAGAGCCGTAAACCCTTTTTTGGATACAATCGTTTTCTTTAAGCTTCTGAATATTTTCAAGCGTGAAAAATACGATATAGTCCATACTCACAGTTCAAAAGCAGGAATACTAGCGAGGATTGCCGCAAAATTTGCGGGGGTAAAACTTGTCATTCATACCATACACGGTCTCCCATATCATAAATATCAAAGCAAATTAGCCAATATTTTCTATAAATCCTGTGAAAGATTTGTTGACAGATTTACTGATTACTTTATTACTGTTTCGGAGGCAATGACCGAACAATCCATCGCGGCCGGAGTCTCAAAAAGGGGACTATACAGGGTTATAAGAAGCGGGTTTGACCTTAATAGTTATTTTAATTCCGGAGGCGGTGAAAAACAGTTACGGAAAACCTTGAAAATACCACTGGATGCTGTTGTAATATGCAAGATAGCAAGGCTTTTTGAGCTTAAAGGGCACGAATATGTATTTGACGCTTTTTCAAAACTGGCAAGACAGCACAAAAATATCTACCTTCTACTGGTCGGAGACGGGACTTTAAAAGATACGTTTGTAAACCTGGCGAAGAACCTGGGCATTTCGGATAAAATAATCTTCGCGGGGCTCGTAGATCCATCTAAAATACCTGAGTATATAAGAGCCTCTGATATTATTGTGCATGCTTCGTTAAGAGAAGGCCTGGCAAAGGTTATACCGCAGTCATTCGCGTGTAAAAAACCCACTGTGTCGTTCGATGTTGACGGCGCGCGGGAAGTTGTGAAAAATGATATAACCGGCTATCTTGTCCAACCAAAAGATTCGAATGGTTTATATAAGGCTCTTGAAAAACTTGTTGAAAATAAAAAATTATGTGAAAAAATGGGAGAACAGGGGAAAAAATTAATTATCCCTTATTTTGATAAGAATTACATGGTGGATGAGATAGGGAAACTGTATATTGAACTGTGGAAGGAAAAGATTAATTAACCACGGAGAACACAGACGAAAGCAGAAAGTAAAGAGTAATAATTTAAATAATGGGAAGCGGATTAGCGCTGAAAAATATATTTAAATTAAGAAACTTCTCTTGTTTTAATCATAAATAATCTGCGTAAATCAGTGTCAAAAGTTATTTTTAAGTTTTGCTTTTTGGATTCAGTATTTCCATGGTTAATTAAATATTTTTTCATATGGAGTTATTATGCCGATAAAAGAACTGTTCGCTCTGTTTGCGGTTTCAGGATTTACCTGTGTCATCCTTACTTTATTGATCAAATCCCTTGCTATAAAAGCCGGGTTTGTCAATATTCATTCTTTTAAAAAACTCAGCACGGATAAAACCCCTCTTATGGGCGGGGTAGCAATTTACCTGTCAGTCTTGCTTGTTACCGCGGGCTGTATAATCTTTGTCCTGTTAAACTCAAAGTTCAAATTTATACCTTATTTAAACACTTATTTTATCCCGAACCTGCCGGGAATGTTTAAAAAACTCAAACTGCTCGCGGCTATCTTCGGGGGAGGGCTTATAATTGTTATCGGGGGGCTTTACGATGACAAATATAATATAAAACCTTCTTCCAAAATAATCCTGCAGCTGGCGGCTGCTTCCGTGCCGATTATATTTGGAGTAAAGCTCAGTCTTTTTCTAGAGAATCCTTTTTATTCATATCTTGTTACATACTTCTGGTTTTTACTGATTATAAACTCATTTAATCTTCTTGATAATGCTGACGGCTTATCTGCCGGGGTCGCGTTGGTTTCAGCTTTCACATTCATATTTATCTCAGTAAAGACAGGAGAGCTCTTTATTTCATCAATGCTGTTTATCTTCGCGGGATGTATTCTCGGGTTTCTCATGTTTAATTTTAACCCCGCTTCAATATTCATGGGTGACGCGGGAAGCATGTTTCTCGGATATATGCTGGCTGTCTTTACAATCCTGGGCACATATTACACCCAGGAAAACTATACCTTGTTTCCGATACTAATGCCGATTCTTGTTCTGGCGGTTCCGTTGTACGATACGATAACTGTTATCGCGGTACGCCTTTATAAAGGCGTTTCAATTTTCGCGCCTGATAAGAATCATTTTTCTCACAGGCTAATGCGCCTTGGGCTTTCGTACAAAACCGCGATATCGTTCATTTATATAATTTGCCTTTGTACGGGTATAGCGGCCATAGTTCTGCCGGAAGTTGACAATACCTGTTCGGCTCTTTTGATAATGTCTCAGGTTATTCTGGTTCTTTTTATAATAGCGATCCTGGAATATTTCGGCTCAAAAAATGGAAATCAATAAAATCACAGACAAAAAAATCAATCCTTTCTTTACCTTTCGGCCTCAGAAAATTTTAGCTCTTTCAATTTGTATTTCAATTTCCGCGGCGGTATTTTTAAGGTTGTTTGTAAGCGGCATAGTCTTTCCACGGTATAACCACGCCTTTTTTATAGGATGGTTTTGTATATTGATTCTGGTATTTTTTGAATCAATAACCAGAAAAACAGATTTCCATGTTGACCTTCCCGCTATATTCCTTATTGGATTTCTATTCATCGCTCTTATATCAAAACACTTCTCTATAGTACCCTGGAAAGCAAGATCGCTAATGGTAAACCTTGTGACATGGATAATAATTTACCTTTCGATTTCAAATTTTTTCAGAGGTGAAAGAAAAATCGAGTACATCCTCTATGTCCTTATGACCGCGGCAGTTCTTGTAGCCCTCTATGGGCTCTATCAGTATTTCTTTGGTCTTCAGGAAACAAGAGATTGGCTTGTAGAAACAGGGCAAATAAAACACATGCCTGAAAAATTACTTTTAAGGCTCTCGGGCAACAGAACCTTTTCATTCTTTATCTACCCCAACGCGCTGGCAGGTTTCTTTGTATTGACCATCCCAGTTATTATTTCATTGGCCCTCAAATCAATCATAACCCGAAGAGTTGCCCGGTACTGTTATTTTATTTGTGTTTCTGCCTGCTTTACCCTTGGATTTTTATTTTTTGTAAAAAACACACTGTTATTCTTTCCTGCCCTGGGAGGTATTATCCTTTCACCTCTGCTATGCCTGGTTTCCTTCTACCTGACGTTTTCAAAGGGGGGATTAGTTGCTTTCGCGGCGGTAATTCTGTTTTTCATATCATTCTCGCTGTTGTTTTTGAAAGACAAGAAAATAAAATTATTTTCTTTTGTTTTCGCGATAATTATTATCGTTTTAATTACGTTTTTTTCAATTGGCATCTATAAAGTTAAAGGGGATAAATTAGGGTCACCAATTGCTTCCGCTCTTGCCAGGATCAATTACTGGCCCCCCGGAATAAAAATGCTCGAAGAAAGCCCGTTGATCGGGGTTGGCCCGGGAGCTTTCGGGTCAATTTACCCACGTTATAAACTGCCGCACGGCGAGGAAACCCAGATGGCTCACAACGATTATCTCCAGATTCTCGCGGAAACAGGCCTTCTGGGGTTTTGTTTTTATATAGGCTGTATATTAACAATATTTTTATCTATGGCAAGGAAGATAAAGTGCTCTGATCCGCGTGATGGTGAAAACATACTTTTGTTCGCGATTTTTATCGGGTTTTTTGGAATCCTTGTACACAGTTTTTTCGAATTTGTTCTCTATGTCCCGGGTATCAGCTCAACAATGTTTTTCTTCGCGGCCATAGTCCTCGCGAAATCAAAAGTTCCATCTGTCAGGTTCCCCATGAAAAGGAAATGGTATGTGAGCGGAATAATAATCCTCACAATTCTTATAGGGTTTGCCCTGTGCTATAGATATTCAAAGGCTATTGTAGACTCGGATGAGTTATATAAACAGGCAATTGCCGCAGTACAGGAAAAGAAATTATCTGCCGGTTTAAAACTTATTAACCGAGCTATTGATGTAGACCCAGACAATCCTCAATTGCGGCATTTCAGAGGTGTTGTTTATGAAGAGTTACGCGATTATAAGAAAGCACTTGTAAACTACAAAAAGGCTTCAAAGCTTGAACCAAGCATGGCTTTTTATCATTTTCTGGTGGCAAAGGGTATTAAAAATCAATATGCGAACGCGGGACAACCCATCCCAGTGTATGAGATTGAAGAAGAACTTAAAATGGCCGTTGAAGCCTATCCGACAAAGGGATTCTATTATCTACAACTTGGACTGTTTTATGATATGCTGAACAGAAGTCGGGAAGCCGTTATTAACCTCACTAAAGCGCTTGAATTTGATCCTGAACTTAAAGAGGCAAGAGAAGCAATTAGGAAAGTACAATTAAAAAAGAAAAAATTGGACACAGATTAGCGCAGATAAAATATGATGCACACTGAAATATATATTCCCTTGACCCTGAGTCCCACAACCAAATATTATTCACGATATATATATACTAAATAGGAGAGATTATAAATGAAAATTCTTGTAATAAACGGGCCTAACCTGAATCTTCTCGGACAAAGAGAAGTAGATATCTACGGGGGAAAAACGCTGAAAGATATAACTAAAAAAATGGAAGCAGCTGCCAGGGCGAAAAATGTTAGCCTGTCATTTTTTCAGTCAAACCATGAAGGCGCGATAGTTGATATAATAGGAAAATCAGAAAAAGAATATGATGCCATCGTAATTAATCCCGCGGCTTATACCCATACAAGTGTCGCTATCAGAGACGCAATCAGCTCGATCGGGATACCTGTAGTGGAAGTTCATATGTCAAATATTTATAAAAGAGAAGAATTTCGGCATAAATCCATCACAGCTCCCGCGGCTGAAGGCCAGATTTCAGGTTTCGGGGAGTACAGCTATACCCTTGGACTTCTTGCCGCGATAAATATTATCAAAAAGTGAAGCCCTCCATAAAAAAAATTCTAAGAATTTCCGAAACAAGCGCGTTTCTTGTTTCCAGCCTGACTAATATCAGGTATCTCTCCGGGTTCAACGGCACAAGTGCCGTGATTCTATACCATAAGCTTTACTCAAAACCGTTCTTTATTACAGATTCCAGATACACATTAATCGCGCGAAAGGATATAAAGGGCTTTAAAATCCTTGGAACAGATGATGTCTCCGAAACAATCTCTCTACTGTGTAAAGATTTAAAAAGAGCGACACTTGGTTACAACGGAAAAAATCTTACTTGTTCGTCTCTGTCAGCTTACCGGAAGAAAATAAAAAGCGCCGGTTTCAAGGATTGCGGGGATATTGTCGCGGAGTTCCGAGCGGTTAAAACAGCAGCAGAAATTAAAAAAATAAGAAAAGCAGCTACAATAGCGGATGATATCTTCCTGTATATCCGAAGGTTTATAAAACCCGGGCTAACGGAAAGAGAAATAAAAAACAGAATTAATAACCTGATATACAGATCACAGGCTGACAGCGCGTCTTTCCCTGTTATTGTCGCAAGCGGCCCGAATTCAGCAATGCCCCATTATTATGAAAGTAAAAGAAAAGTTCTTAAAAACGATATTATTCTCATCGATATGGGTGTTGTTTATAAGGGGTACAGTTCTGACTTGACAAGGGTTGTCTTCACAGGTAAGATAAAACCTCTTTTTAGAAACATATACAGGGTAGTTGCCCGCGCGTCCGAAGAGGCGTTTAAGGCAGTTAAAATCGGGATAAAAGCCAGTAAAATAGACAAAGCCGCGAGAGATTATATAAATAAAAACGGCTTTGGCAAATGTTTCGAGCATAACACAGGGCACGGCGTCGGGTTAGAAATCCACGAGTTTCCTATAATATCCCAGAAAAGCAATGCGAAGTTGAAAAACGGCAATGTTTTTACAATTGAACCTGGAATTTACCTTCCCGGCAAAGGGGGAATAAGAATCGAAAATATGGTATCGGTAGAAAGGAATAAGGCTGTTCAACTAACCACAGCGTCTGTATTAAACCTTTGAAAGATTAACGTGAATTTTTTGATAATTTGTTATTTTATATATTGGAATTTCCAAAGGGGAGGTTTATGATTAATGCTAACGATGTAAGAAACGGCAATTATATAGTCATTGATGAAAAACTTTACTCTGTTATTCGTTTTCAGCATGTAAAAAAGCAAAGGCAGGCGCCTGTTGTAACTTTAAGATTAAAAGATGTAAGAACAGGTAACGTTCTGGAAAAGAAAATGCGATCCGATGTACAGATAAAACGCGCCTATATTGTTGCTAAACTGGTTGAATATCTGTATAATTCCGGGGAAGATTATTATTTCATGGATACAGAAACGTACGATCAATTCCCAATTAGTAAAGAGCTTTTGGGTGACAGCATTAAATTTTTAAAGGAAAATACAGAAGTAAAAGCAATCATGCATGATGAAAAAATTGTTGCTATTGAATTGCCTGTAACGGTTAACCTCAAGGTCAGCAAGACAGACCCGGGAGTAAGGGGGAATACCGTAAGCGGTGGTTCAAAACCCGCGACTCTCGAAACGGGAGCTATAATTCAGGTTCCTCTTTTTATAAATGAAGGTGATTTTTTAAAAGTGGATACTAGAGACGGAGGTTCCTACATCCAGAGAGCTTAAAAACAGTATCTCGTATTTAGTGAATAGTAAGTTGAAAGAAAGAAATCATTTTATAGAAAGTATTAAAAAAAGACCTTACTCAATAATATTATTTGATGAAATTGATAAAGCCCATCCCAATGTAAGAAAAATTTTATTACAAATCCTAGATGAAGGACAAATAAATGATAG
>CBDURG010000073.1:0-10458 GCA_965369805.1 uncultured bacterium | reverse complement strand
GATTTATCTTTACGGGAACAGGAACAAACGTATCCTTTCGGTTTATTCAGAATGTAATAAATTTTCTTTTCGGGAAGAACCTTTTTCCCTTTGAAAAGTACTATATCTTTTTCGGGATTGATTTTTAATCCCGGTTCAGTTATCTTTTCGCCGTTTACGCTGACAAACCCGAGGGCTATAAATTCCTCACACTTGCGCCTCGCGGCTATTCCCGCCGCTGCCAGGAATTTTTGAAGACGTAAAATTTTAGTCACGTTCAGTCTTCGTTTTTAGTTTTTGGAAGGCGGTAAATAGAATCCTTGTCTTCTGACCATTGGCCTTTCTTTTTGAGTATGTCAATTCTTTGATGGCGTTTTAATACATTTCTTTTCTTTTGTATGTTTCTGTTTTTTCCAAAACTTGGATGTAATGACATCTTTATATCCTCCCTTACTTTGTTACTTTCATATCCGTAATAATTTTATCAAGTGTTTCTAAATTTTTCTTACCCGGTTCCCTTTTTTTGTACTCTTCAAAATATTCAAGGGCTTTTTTGCGGTCGGTGTCTTTATAAGCCATACCCAGCTTGAAATAGCCGAGTTTGTAACCCGGCTTAATTTCCATAGCCTTTTCATAACTCTTTATCGCGTCTTCGGTTTTGCCCTTAAGCATATGAGCGTCTCCCAGTCCGCTGTACGCGGCATAGTTCTCGGGGTCGAGCTCTATTGCTTTTTCAAAACTCATAATAGCGAACTCCGACATCATTTTGTTGAGGTACGCGTCTCCCCTGTTATTATATAAAAAGGACGCGTTGGGCTGAAGTTCAATAGCATGGTTGTAGCTTTCTATAGCGTTATCGTATTCGCCTTTTTTAAGATACGCGTTTCCAAGATTCACGTATCCGAAAATATCACGCGGGGCGCAAGTTACAGCTTTCTTGGAATTTTCAATAGCTTCGTCAAACAGCCCTTTGTTTATATAAATACCGGCAAGATTACTATAACTCCTCGCATAATACGGGTCAACACTTATAGCTTCATTATATTCCAGGACTGCCGCATCGATTTTACCCTGAGTCTCATATATCGCGCCGAGGTTGTGATGAGCATCGGCTGTGTCAGGGGAAATCTCTATTATATTTCTATACATCTGTTCCGCGGATTTAAGATCGTTTTGTTTCTCATAAATGACACCTATGTTCAACATGGCCTCAAGGTGTTTGTCATAGATTTTTAAGGCTTTATCATAAAGCTTTTTGGCCTTGTCGTATTTGCCTTCCTGAAAATACTCATTTCCTTTTAACCAGTATTTTGAAGCTTTCTCGTAGAGCTTTTGCGTTTTTTTGTCCATTTCCTCGGAAAAAGACATTGTTGTCGCGGCAACTAGAACTAAAATAAATATTTTACTGTAGATTTTCATTTTTCAACCTATCTCCCGGATACGGTTTCTTTTACCCACTCCAGGTATTTTTTATTTCCTTCTTCAACGCAATAACATATTACTTCAGGTAACATGAACTACGCAGTATTGATGTTTTCTCTTTTGCATAATGCTTTGCTCACCTTTTCCGGAATCCTCAGAGGTTCGCCCTTTTTATTGATAAAAACATGCAGTGTTTTACCGGTGGCGACACAACTTCCATCTTCTTTCTTTATGTTATATTCGAATTTGATTTTTGCTTTTGAGTCTAAAAATGCTCCGCATTCAATCTTTATTATATCATCATAAGAAACCGCGTGTTTATAATCACATTCAGCTCGCAAAACAGGCAGAAAAAGCCCTTCTTTCTCCAGCTCTTTATATGAGAGGCCGAGTTTCCTGAAGTATTCTGACCGCGCCGCTTCAAACCACACAAAATGGTTCGCGTAATAGGCTCTTCCCATCTGGTCAGTTTCACTATATCTTATACGGATTGTCAATGTATTCATAACAGCGATAACCATTTATAACTATAATATGTCTAAAAATAGCCTATATTAATATCACACTATCCTCTGTGATGTCAAATGTTACTTTAATGTTTTCCTCCGATATGGTAGGTTGTTTATTATGAATATGAAAATTGCTATATTTGCCATTTGTCTGTGTTTTGTTTCTCCCTGCTTTTCAGAGGAAGATTATGTTGAGGTATTTTCTCCCGCCGGGAACAAAAGAGTTCCTGTTATGAACCGTAAAAATATTGTTGGATTTATTAGCGCGGGAGAAAAGGTCAAGCGCGAAAAAATCGAAGAGGACTGGTATCTTATTTCTTTTAAGGATGATTCTGGTACAAAAAAAGGATGGCTGCATAAAAAGTTTACCAGAAAAATAGAAGATAACACTTCTGTAAAAAAAACAGGCCGTTTGAACCTGGAACAGTCCCTTGAAAAATTGAAAGAATGCAATCTTCTTGCGAATGTTGAAGTTTTTCGTGTGAGCTCTGTTTACTTATTCGATCCTGAAAGTTCCGAAGAAGCACCTGTTAAGAAAATTGACGCAATTATAGAAAAACTTCAATTGGCAAAAGTGAATTTAGATCCGAAGTGGTTTAAGAGAGTTAATAAAGTCATAGAAAGACTTCAATCGGCAAAAGGGATTCTGGACCCGAAATCGCTGTCCAAAAGAATTGATCGGCTTCTAGAAAAACTTCAATCGAAAAAGGAAACCTTGGACCCGAAACTACTGCCCGCGGTCAAAAAATATATTTTTGCCCTGTCAAAAATTAAGGATATACCTGAATTGGAAAAGAAAGGAAATCGCCTTGAGACAATAAACTCCGAAATAAGGAAAGTCATTCTTTCCGCGAGAAATTCTGAGCTGGAAGCGGCAGGCAAACAGCCAATTAAAAAATTCTGGAAGGTTTTTTTGCCAAAACAGTCAGATCAGGGAAATAAACCCGATTGTGTTGCTACTTCCCTCCATATGCTTTTAAGATATTACGCGATACCTGTTGTGTCCCCTTCTAAATTAGCTGAGAGGATTAATATACAAAGGCATTTGGGAACAACAACTGAAAAGGTCGAAAAATTCCTGGACGAAAGAAAAATTCCATACAATTCTTATAGCAGTTCAATTACCGACTTGAAAGAAAAAATCAGCACGGGGAATCCGGTATTAGTTTTTCAGATATCCAGTATGGAACGGCCATTTGGGCATGCCAGGCTCGCTGTAGGGTTTGATGACCAAAAAGGTGTTATCTCCGTGATAGACCCGAATTTTGGAAACAGAAAGCTTGAAATCTCCTATGATGATTTTGATTTGTTTTGGTTGCTGTCGTACGGATTTCGAGCAATAGTATTGACCCGGAGGCCGCGTTAGGAAAAGCTGCATTTATTTAAAATCAATCAATTCTTTGGGGTCAATAGGTTTACCTTCCATTCTTACTTCGTAATGAACAATTGATTTCCCATCTTTTTCCAGTTCTACGGAGGTTCCGATTATATCGCCCTTTTTTACCAGGCTGCCGACATTCACTCTCGCGGAACCGAGGCCTGAGTATATTGTTGTATAATCCGCGGGGTGTTTGATTAAAACGGTTAGGCCATACCGCCCGTGGGGACTGGCAATAAGAACTTCTCCCCCTCCTGAAGCAAAAACAGGCGTTTTAGATGGAACAGAAAAATCAATTCCCGGGTTGCTGTTATCAATGCCGCTTATAGAATTGCTTTGTCCAAAAGACGACACCATCGCGGCAGTATCCATTGGTACAGGAGAAATTGAAGGAAGCGAAGAGAAAACCCCAGGTGTAAAAGGGTTTTGGGAATAGTAAAGGAGCCCCCCTGTAATTGCGATAAAAACAGCGATTACTATAATCAAGTTGACCGAAAAACTACCGGTCCCCTTTTTTTGTTTTTCGTTCATAATTGGCAACTCAACAGCTATTTTTCTGTTTGCTGTTCTTTATATTCACTGGTAACAAAAGTTGTTAATTTCAGGAGTTTGTGGAAAAAATTTGTTTTCCTTATATATGATTTTGTTTCTTTGAAGTCAACCTTTTTTAGTGAAAGGTTTCCATTTTTGTCGATCCATCTTTCGATGTTTGATGTTCCCGCGTTATATGCCGCAAGCGCTTTGTTTGTATTCCCGTCGTATTTGTTGATAAGTCGGGATAAATAAGCTGTTCCTATACGTGTATTTATTTCAGGAACCAGAAGGCTTTTATCATCATAATTTTTGATTTTTAACTTTTTCGCGGTTTCCCTGCCTGTCGGGGGCATTATCTGCATCAAGCCAATCGCTCCCGCCTTAGAGATGCTTTTTTCTTTGTAGCTGCTCTCCACATAAATAATCGCGGCTACCAGCAGCGGGTCAACATTGAACTTGTTCGCGCACGAAATAACCAGGTCTCTGTATTCTAAAGGAAATATGTGGGAACTTGTAACAAAACAGATAGCCACAAAAGAAAACAGTAAAAACAGGAGCAAAAAAGCTACCCGGTGAGGTGTCTCTTGACCAGAGCACTTTGCAGGCTTACTTTCCATATTTTTTTTCATATTGTTTTATCCATTTGTCCGCGTCTCTTATAAGATTAGAATCCGCGGCCGGATAATCTCTTACAAATTTACGGAATTGTTCGTATCCTTTTTTCTTATTGTCCAGGAATTTATAGTATAGCCTTCCTATTCTGTATTGAGCATCGGCCGCTCTTACGCTTAATGGATGATTAACGATAATTTCTCTAAAGGTCTCTATAGCTTCGAGTAACATTTGCTCTTTTCCTTTGCCGCTTTTTTCATGGATTGCGGTTCTTTGTATCCGCCATGCTTCTTTCCATATCCTCTCGGCATCCGCGCTTGTTTGTCCCCTGCCGGCGGTTTTAAGAAGATTGTCCTTTTCTTTTTCAAGTTTATCAAGCTCCTGCCTGTATACATCGAGTAATTTTTGTTTTTCCTCCAGCTCTCTTTGAAGATTATCGTGATCGCCGCTTAAGAGATTATAAGCCTTTTTGTAATTTCCGTCTTCGGCTTCCCTTGAAGCCTCTTCTATGCTGGAAGCACAAACTGTCAGGTGGGACAAACAAGCGAACGCAAAGATAACAAGTTTGGGAAATTTCATAGCCCGTGCCTCCTTTTTAACTTTTTAATTTTCTCTAAACTCCGCTTAATAAAACATATATTATATCATATTTCTGAAGTTATCTTATCTATAAAAACACCGGAAAAAATAGTTCTTGTCTTTTAAATGATTTTGTATTAGTTTTTTCTCATGGTTACGCGTTGTAAATGTACAAAATGCGGGTATGAAGGGGAAATAGAGTGGAAAGAAGGAGTCCCCTGCCCTATCTGTTCTGCCCGGTCGGTTTTCCCTGTGGTTAAGGTTGCGTCCCACCATATATTTACCAGTAAATCCCCTATGGAAATTTTAAAAGGAAACCGTCAGGTTGTTATCGCGGGAGTTCTTGTTATTATAATTATGGCCACATGGGCCGGCATAATTTCAAAAAATAGAAAGGCAAGAAACCGGCCACCCCATCAGCAGGGTTATAAACCTTCGACTCAATACGGGCTGCAGCTATACGAGTGCGACAGCTGTGACTTCAAATTTTATGAGGAAAAAGGTTCCATAGATGTTGCCTGTCCGCGATGCAAGAAGAAAACAGGCCAGCCGCTCTATAAGTGCATGCAATGCGGAACAGTATTTTCTTCAAGAACGAGGGGGCATGTTAGATGCCCGTCCTGCGAAGCGGATACCGTAGACAGATACTATAGATAGCTCTGTATCAAGAAGTGATTTTATAAATCAAATCCAGAATTGTCCTAACAAAACGAGGAGTTTCCAGTCCAAAGTATTGAATTGCTATCAGATATGAACAAAAAGCCATAGCGATAAGAGATATTACTGTCATCATACCATAAAAAGAACCGGGTTTTTCTTCTTCCTGCTCCCGCGGTTTGGTGATTACTTCTTGCTGAGTCTGTTCCGGCTTTAAGGACGCAGATGATTTTTTAAATTTAAACTTTGGGTTCCCTGGTGTTTTCTTCTCAGGGCTTTCCACCGGAGGTGTTCCCTTTTCAGGAATTGGCCGCGCGGGTGTTTGTTCAGGTTTTTTGTCTACCGTTGACTCTTTCACCGCCTCAGCCATTTCAGGAGGTTTTGTATAACTGCCGGGGATTTTAGATAATATGGGGATTTCTTTATCTGTATCTGTTTGCTCCGGTTTTTTATTGTTGACACCTGCCTTCGGAACAACCTTGATGTTTGGTTTCTCAGACGGTTTTTCTTTTCCCTTACTTTTACCGGACCCGATTATCTGTTCAACATCGGGTAGCTCTATCGCTGGTTCCTTTTTGACTTCTTTTTCTTCTTCTGGTTTGTCCATTATATATAATCCTCCCCAAGATAACCTTTTCATCAGGGTAACACAGTGTGAATAAATTTCAAAGCTAAATTAGAGGCAGCTGATTATTCGTTACCTTCCAGCGGTCCTAAAGGTTTAGTTTATTTTTCGAAAAGCGGCTTTAAGATGTTATAGGTATCTTCCAGAGACTGAACAATAACCTTTGTATTATCGAAAACCGGCATGAAATTTGTATCACCGTTCCAGCGGGGCACTATATGAAAATGAATATGCTGATCTATTCCCGCCCCTGCCGTTCTTCCGATATTTACACCTACATTAAAGCCGTCAGGGTGAAAGGAGCTTTTAAGTATCTGTTCACACTCCTGAAGCATTTTTAATATTTCAAGAATTGTTTCATTATCAAGGCTGGTTAAATCCGGAACATGAGCGTAAGGGGCAATCATCAGATGGCCATTGTTATACGGATATAAATTCATGATTACAAAACATTTTTTTCCCCGTTTTATAATCATGTTTTCTTTATCATTGTTTTCTTCCGGTTTTGCGCAAAATATACATTTGCCTTTCCTATCTGTCAGTATGTCTTCTATATATTTCATTCTCCACGGAGCCCATAAATTTTTCATAATAATCTTTTTTCTAATCCTATAAATCCTGTCGAATTTTTTTTATCAAAGCTTTAGAAAATAATACCGGTTTTTAACCATTTTTATCTACAAATTTTCCCGAGCTGATTTCTCGGGAAATTTCAACGTAAGATGAATCATAATAGCAGATAATATTCATAATGTTCTGGCAGTTGTTACCGAGTGCTTCTTTTTTCAATACATATGAAGCGCTTTCAGGCGCGGATTCTTCAAAAACATGGGATAAATCGGTTTTCGGGTTTATCCTGACTTTTATTTTCTCTCCGCACTTCGCGCACTTAATATCATAAGACAAAGTACCTGAATCACAGGAGTTTTTGAATAAATTAGAAATAGTTTTAAATATTTTCATAATATCTATTATATCGAAGTTGAGCTTACTTTACAAATAAAATTCATACTGTGAGGTACGAACAATGTTTGTCCCGACACATTTTTCATTGCCGGTTATTGCGGCCGAAGCCGTAAATATCTTGGGTGTCCAGCCTGATTGCATTTCTTTCTTAATTGATGAAATATCCGGATATGTCAAAGGGAAAGGATTTATTTAGAGGGCTTTGAATAAAATCGGTATCCGACCCCATGGACGGTTATTATATATTTGGGATCTGAGGGATTGTCTTCGATCTTCTGCCTGAGTTTCGCGATATGCTGGTCAAGCGTTCTGGTTGTTCCTCCATATTTAACACCCCAGATTTCATCAAGAAAATTAAATCTGTCAATAACTTCTCCTTTATGCTTTAGAAACAGCCGGATCAATTGTATTTCACGCAGGGTAACAGTAAATTCTTTTTGTTTTTTTCTGCCTTTAAATGTTTTAGTGTCTATGGAAATATCACCAAAAACAATGGGATCGTTATTTTCTTTTTTAGGCCTGTTATTTGCTCTTCTTAAAACGGCTCTTAACCTCGCAAGCAGTTCATTTACTCCGAAAGGTTTTACAATATAGTCATCCGCCCCGATTTCCAGGCCGACTACTTTATCTACTTCCTGTCCTTTGGCTGTAAGCATAACGATGGGAACCACAGTATCTTTCGACCGTATTTCCCTGCAGACATCGTATCCGCTTTTCTCCGGGATCATGATATCCAGCAAAATCAGGTCAGGCCTTTTTTCTTCATGAATCTGGATGGCTTCCCCCCCTTCCGTTGCGGAATAAATGGTATATCCTTCACCTGTAAGTAAATCTATAAGACCGGTTAAAATTGATGCGTCATCTTCTACAATCAGTATTTTTTGTTTCATTATTGGTTTCCTTATATCGGGAATCTTATCTGAAATGTACTGCCCCCTTTTTTCCGTGAAATACAGCGGATTTCCCCTGCGTGGTCCTTGATGATCTGTCTTGCTATGGTCAGCCCTAATCCGGTGCCGCTTACCCTTGAAGTGATGGAATCGTCAACACGATAAAACTCTTTGAAAACTTTTTTTGCCGCGGCAGGAGATATCCCGATGCCCCGGTCTTTTACATTTATCAGTATATTGTTTTCTTCTTTTGTTACTTCGATATCTATTTTTTTAACTTCGGCCGAATATTTTTCAGCGTTTGAGATAAGGTTCAATAAGGCCTGCTTAATAGCTTCTTCGTCAGCATTGATCATAGTTCCTTCTATACCGGTGATAAAATTGACTTCAAAACCTTTATGTTCCAGCCTTATTCTCTGGCTTTCTATAGTGTCTTCACAGAGAAAGACAATATCCACTTTTTTCTTGTTATAACGCTTTTCCCCCTGTCCCCTGCGGGAAAAATCGAGGACGTTGTTAATCAGCCTGGTCAGCCGCTCGGTTTCTGAAACAATAATATCCAGGTATTTATGCTGTTTCTCTTCATCAGGCTGACGCTTTTCTTTTATCATTTCCGAAAACATGCGTATGGAAGTTAGCGGGGTCTTTAATTCATGAGACACGTTGGCGGCAAAAGTGGTTTTTTGCTGAGCCAGTTTAATTTCGCTATGGAGCGATTTTAAAACAAGCGTTCCTCCCGCCACGATTGAAATAAATAAAATAGATATTAACAGCCACATGATTACAGAGACCAGGTGTGCTTTTGATGAAATTGCTCCGGGGTTTGTCAAATAAGCGGCTATTTCCCAGTGCGGGAGTTTTTCACTGATTTCCCGCGCCACAAACGGCCTTTTCCAGTCCCGGGCTGTTTTTTCACGGGGTGTGATTAAAGGGGTTCCGTTTTCGTCAAGAACCGTAAGGATTCTTGCGGGTGAATAAATATTGGGCAGTGCGCTTAATATCATGTCCCTGAAACTCTTCCGGGCAATTACACATCCTACAATTTTATCACCCTTGTTCTTTTTCCAGAACAGGAGCTCAAGCTTATCATTAAGGAACCTCGGTATAATCCCAGAATCACCCTGCGCAATGATTTCACTGAATTTCAACGGTTCGGAAACAAATATCGATTCCTGATCTTCAATTTGTCCTAATTTATCTGATTTAAGGCTTGATGATAATTGGACCTTTCTTCGAAAGACTTTTAAACCTTTTTCCTTTGCTTCTTCGTACACTTTTTTACGAAGAGGCTCGGATTTATCAAATTCAGTTATTGCCTGCTGGCTGCTGTAGGAATATCCATCAGCGGGTATTTCCTTTGTTTCTAATCCTTTTTTTTTCGCAAGCATCGAAATTTCTTCACTGCGGACTTTCATTTCTAGTGCGGGTTCTTCCGACCCGGACTGTTCTTTTTTTGTTTCGTCCAGGATAGTATCCTTGTAAGCTATTGCAATGTTCTGGTATATCTGTACCGGTTTCCTGTCACTGAAAAAATCCCGGTTGTCTTCAAGCAAGGATTCCTGCTTGGTATCCGTCTTGCCATTGGTTCTCGGCCACAGGATTTCATGGCTTTTTGAAAGAAGGAAAGGGACACCCACAAGAGGTGTCCTTTCCTTCCATTGTGGGAAAGTTTCGCCGGTATTATCCCTTTCGGTTATGCTTGCGGTGCTGTTCAATTCCTGTTGAATTTTTTGTAGCTTCAGGTTCACCATTGATGTTACGTTCATTACCTCCGCAAGAAGAGTTTGCTTAAGCTGCTTCTCCATATAAGCTTCTTCCCTGTCAATAGCTCTTATAGCGAGAAGGCTTAAAGCTATACTGGGTATAATTACGGCAATGATGAAAAATATGCCTAAACGGGATATTAAGTTATGTTCTTTCATAGTTCCAACTTTTTACGGAGCATAATGCTGTTGGTTTTTATAGGTATACGCATCATTCCTGACGCGCTTGCGCAAAAACTTTTTCATTCCTTTGTTTTCGCTGATATCTTTGGAATAACTGCCACAGCTTTCCGCTTCCTCTTTCAGATCTTCGTCATTATTACATTCCTGGGCTATTTTATCAAGCTCAGCGCTTCTTTGTTCAAAAAGGGTTGCTGCTTCTTCATGTTTTCCGCTGTCTGCAAGTTGTATTGCTTTCTCTTTTATTTCTGAGGTTATGTTAAGCACGGCGATCTTGATAATTTCCATGTTTTGTTTTTTTTTCACGAACTCTTTACGGCTGTCATATTTTAATGTGATATCCATATCTTTGTTAAATGTTTTC
>CBDURG010000072.1:0-10637 GCA_965369805.1 uncultured bacterium | reverse complement strand
GCGAAAGCAGATGCGGTAATTGGAGAAGCCTTTGATCTTCAAGAGAAGATTGATACAACAAATGGCAGTGTTGTTTTTTCTTTTGAGCGAGTAAACAAAGCGGTTGTGCCTTACTTTACAGGATTCGATGGGAACATTTATGCTACAAATGTATTGACAACAACTTATGATATCACATCAATAAATGTCGAAAATTATTCTATGAAAAAACTTATCAAACGCTCTATACCATTTTTATTAATTTTATTCTCCTGCAATTTTCTTTTTGCATCCGAAGATACCGATTTTATTGAAGGGTTACAGTACCTCAGATCATCGGAACCGGAAAAAGCAGCAGCGGCTTTTTCGCGGAGCAGCTCTCCCAGGTCACTTTACTACCGGCACCTGATTGCTCTAATGAAAGGAGAAGGAGAAACGGCGCTGACAATCGGAATGGAGTATTTAACCAGGTGCAGAGATGAAAACTCAGCTATTATGCCTCATATACCAACCAATGTGCTGAACCTGTCAAACAATACGGCAAAAAGCGAAAAAACAACGGAGAAATTATTTTTAAGTTTCATTTCAAAAAACAATACCTTTTCATATCCGGCCATTAATTTCAGCCTCGGCAAGATGCTTCTCAGTCAAGGGAAAATCCGTCAGGCAAAAAAGGTTTTTCACTCCCTGTTTCCGATCACAGACTGGTATATCATAGGGGGATTTGATAATACGGCAGATTCGGGGTTTAACCGGAAATATCCACCCGAAAAAGAGATCGATCTTAACAAAAAATATATGGGAAAGGATTTTAACATCGAATGGAGAACATACCCCATCAATTCAATCAGTGGAGAAATCGACCTGCTGCAGGTCATAAGGCCGCAAAACCGGGCCATTGCTTATGCTTTTACGGTTATAGACTCAAAAGAAGATATGGACTGCTATATTTCCTGCGGAAGCGATGACGGAATTAAAGTCTGGCTAAACGATGATCTGTTAATAAAAAACCAAAACGGCAGAGCCCTGGTTCTCGATCAGGATTATGCCGCGGCAAAGATTAAAAAAGGCAGCAATCACATTCTTTTGAAGGTCGCGCAAAAAGGAGGGGATTGGAGTTTCATAGTCCGGTTCATCAGCAAACAAGGATTGCCCGTAGAATTTTCACCGGCAGACTCAAAAGAAATAACTACATACGGCCCATACGGCTCCGAAACCGCTTATGAACCTCGGACTTGCCCTTTTTATAAAATACCTTCTTTAGACGATGAGGAGAAAACATTAAAACAGGCCATTATAAAACTGTATCTAAACGACAATGAACGAGCGGCAAAAGATTTTGAAAATCTTATAAAAATGAACCCGGGCTGCTGGCTGTACCATCATTATCTGGGAGTAGCTTACAGTCGGGATTTAAAAGGGCCCAGGGCAATAATGTGTTTTAAAAAAGCGCTTTCCATATATCCGGGATCTATAAAAACAATATATGAGATAATAAAATATTACTATGATAAAGAACTTTTTGAACAGGCAGAGACATATATCAAAAAATGCGTGCAATTAAAGCCCTCATTTTATCCAGCCAAACTTTATGAAGCCCTGATTTGCGCGAAAAGACATTGGTATGAAAAAGCCCTGGAAATCGTTGAAGAAATACATTCACAGCATCCTGAAAACCCGTGGATTCTTTACTCTCTTTCCTGGCATGAAAAAAACATAGGCTATAAAAAAGAAGCAGAGAAACACCTTAAAAAAGCATTGGGAAGGAACCGTCTTTACAACGTGGCGGAGAAAGACCTTTTAAAATGTTACATAGAACAGCAGGATTACTCCAACGCTCTTAAGTTTATGGAAAAATCAGTAAGCCGGGAACTTATCCCGCTGACCACATGCACTTCAATGTCATCGGTTTATATGATGAGGAAACAATTTTCCAAAGCAAAGAAGATTTTGGAAGAAGCGCTTCAATTATGTCCCGATGATTCCAATATTTATTTTAATCTGGGAAAGATTGCCCTTCTTGAGAAAAACAAGAAAAAGGCCTTTGAATATTGGGGAAAAGCGCTTGCATTAAGGCCTGACTATCTGTGGCTAAAAGATTATTTAAATGATTTAAGACCCCGGCAGGAAACCATCTTTGACAAATATGCGGAAGGTGATATTTCCACACTCAGCCTTTTATCAAATAGCCCCGAACAGGAGGATTACCCCGAGGCTTCGGCAATAGTCCTTCTCGATAAATCAATTATTCAATTAAATATTGACGGTTCAAACGCCGAAAAAACACACCGGATTGTAAAAATCCTAAACGAAAAAGGCAGAACCGCTTACAGCCAGGTTTCAATACCGTATTCCACAAATTTGAAATTAGAAAAAGCCGTTACCATAACTTCTGAGGGAGAAGAACATGAAGCTACAGAGATAAAGAGCGGAAAGATATCCTTTCCCATGGTAAACGTAGGATCAACCATAGAATACAAGTATTCAATAAACAGATCCTCCGGGGGCTGGCTCGACCAACACTATTATGAAACATGGATTTTCCAGGACTGGGTACCGGTTTTAAAAAGCGAATACATACTCGCTCTCCCGAAAGAAATGGACATCGTTACTTACCTGAGCAGCGACAAAATCAAACACACAGTAGAAAATTTCAACGGGTATGATGTAAACATATGGGAAACTAAAAACCTTCCGGAGATATACAATGAAACTGATTCTCCTCCGATCCGGGATCTTACCGCAAAGATAATGGTATCAACAATCCTGTCCTGGGACGAACTCGCCAGATGGCAAAACAGTTTGATAGATGGCCAGTTTGACATGGATGAAAAAATAAAGGGAACTGTAGAACAACTTGTCCCCGGTGCCGAAAGTAGAAAAGAAATTATAAGAAGGATATATGAATACCTTGTTACCGAAATAAGATACCTGTACACCGGAGAAGGCATCTTCGGCAAAAAACCGCATAACGCGATAAATATATTCGCGAATAGATATGGGGACTGTAAAGACAAGGCAACACTTATGATAGCCATGTTAAAGGAAGCGGGGATTAAATCTTATTACGCGAGCCTTCCTGTGAGGGGTACAGGGCAGGTAATAAAAAGTGTTCCATGCCCCCAGACAAACCATATCATTGTTTATATACCTGACTCCGGCAAAAAAGAAACTCCAATGTTTGTTGACCCTACCAGTAGATATCTGCCATTTGATATCCTGCCGGCAGGGGACCAGAACGTTGACGCGTTAATTTTGAAAAGGCCCGGGTATGAATTTATACGGACACCTGTTGAACCGCCGGACAAATCTACAAGAACCCATTCATTCGACATGAAAATCGATGAAAATGGAAATATGCTGTGCTCCTTAAAATTAACAGGGACAGGAGAATTCGCGTCCACAGATAGAAACACGTACAGGGCTCCCGGGAAAAGGCCTGCACTTCTTGAAAAATTCCTTAACTCTATCATCCGGGGCGCTCATCTAATAGAATATGACTTTAAAAACTTTGAAAATATACAGCCTCCCGTAAAAATAGAATGCGTATTTTCTGCCCCGAATTTCGCCAGGCAATCAGGTGATGAACTAAGAATTTCCTCCTTTAACAACTTTAAAATCGCGCAAACATTCGCGCTTAAATCGAAAAGACACTATGCAATCTATATGGATGGCATGTATACCCGAAAATATGAAAAGATTTACAAGGCGCCGGACAGCTACCAAACTTATGAGATACCGGATGACATCAGTCTTGACTGCGGATATATGAGTTTTAGTTCGGAATACAACAAGGGGAAAGATTATGTAAAAAATACTAAAACCCTGGTCATAAAAAGTCTGGAAATTCCTCGCGAAGACTATAAAAAATTCCGAAATTTCTGCATTGAGGTTGACAGGGCCGAAGAAAGAGAAATATCTTTTAAAAAATCCCCCGTGAAAAATAATGTTGAAATTAATTCTGGAAAAGGTAAAGATACATCATTAGTGAATGGTGAATAGGGAATCGAAAAAAACTATTCACGAAATACGAAATACCAAATACGGCATATATAAATAATGAAAGTTAAAGTCGCGTATTTATCAGGTTTTTGCATGGGGGTAAGAAGAGCCGTAAACATGGTTTATTCCCTGGCAAAAACTAATGATAGAAAAAAGATATATACTTACGGCCCTTTGATTCACAACCCCGAGGTACTTGAGAATCTTCATAAAAAAGGAATATCCTGCATCGGGGCTCCGGAAGAAGCAGACAAAAACAGTATTATAGTAATAAGAGCCCACGGAGTACCGCCGCAGGTAGGTAGGAATTTAGCTGCCAGCGGCGCGGAAATATGTAACGCGACATGCCCTGATGTAATGAAGGTTCAAGGGCTTGTCAAAAAATACGCGGGGAAAAATTACCTGGTGGTCATTGTAGGTGATAAGGGACACGCCGAAGTAACAGGGCTCATGGGGTTTGCTGACGGCAAAGGAATCATAATAAGCAGTGTTGAAGAGATATCGAATATCCCCGCGGGAAGAAGTGGTATTGCCGTACTGGCTCAAACAACCCAGGACACCAATTTATACAACAATATCACAGCAAAAATCCTGGTAAAATTCCCGGACGCAAAAATATTCAACACTATCTGTAAATCCACATTAAAAAGGCAGGAAGAAACCACCAGGCTGGCAAAAGAGGTAGACGCTATGATTGTTCTCGGCGGAAAAGACAGCGCCAACACCCAGCGCCTCTTCCATATATGTAAAAACTTGTGCTCTGATACTTTTTATATAGAAAAGTCCCAGGACCTGGATATGGGTAAAATTCTAAAATATAAAAAAATCGGAATTACAGCCGGGGCCTCGACCCCTAACTGGCAGATAAAAGAACTCGTCACAGCACTTAAAAAAAGTACTCATAAAAAACGTTTTAAAATCCTGGAAAAGATTGACACTCTTATCTATTTTATTGTCAGGACAAACATTTTTATAGCCATAGGCGCCGGTGTTTTATCCTATATGGCTACAAAATTTTTAAAACTTCAGCAACCTTCACTGCTGTACCCGATAGTAGCGGGCTTATATGTATTTTCCATGCATACATTCAACAAGCTTTTTGATAAAACCCTGGGAGAACTTGAAGACTCGACAAGGATAGCTTTTTTTGATTCACACCATGAAGAGTTTAAAATACTATCAATAGCCGCAATGGCATGCGCGATAATCGCTTCATTGCTACTGGGATTTCCGGCTTTCTTAATAACTCTCATTGCCTCGGTTGCCGGAATTTCTTACAGCACAAAGTTTTTTCCAAAAAACTGGCCTGTAAGGAGATTAAAGGACGTACATATGTCTAAAGATTTATTCGTCAGCCTGGCTTGGACATCGGTCACTGTATTTCTCCCGCTTTTCGGATATAAGGGAGTATCCCCGCACCCGATACCGCTGTCTCTTATTATATTTACTTTTCTTTATATTTTCATGCTTGTTTTCATAAGATGTTTAACTTACGACCTCCTGGAAATCCATGCCGACAGAATGATTGGAAAAGAATCACTGGTCGTGTGCAAAGGAAAATCATTTGCAAAAAGGACTATGGTATATCTTACAACCATAACAGCTATAATGGTATTCACCGCGGCGGTTTATAATTTAATACCGGGTTTCGGGTACTTTCTGCCGCTTCTTTCTCTTTATTCACTGCTATACCTGGCTCTTTATCACAAAAGGCATTTCTCGCAGGAAGTTACGTTTGACCTGATGGTCGATGGAAAATTTATAATAGGCGGGATCATAATCTATCTCTGGACATCATTTGCCGGATAGGCAAATTTATACACAAGAAACCCTATAGAAGGAGCAACAATGATATGTCCAAAATGCGGCTATCAAAACAGCAGGATAAATTTTTGTCCAAAGTGCAAAATCCAAATGTATCCCGCGGGGAGTACCGTTCTCAAAAAAAAGAGAGGTATCGGATTTGTTGACTTTGTAAACATGGTTTTCAGGTTTATATTTAACGTAATCCTTAGAATAGTTGAGTCAATAGCTTTCTCTTTTCTTGTTTACTGGTTTTTGTACGGGCTGCTATTCGGGCTTAGGTTTATAGCTGAAAACGTCGAATCGGACCTTGCCGTTTATTTAGATATTGCACGTATTCCGCAGATTATCTTATATGGCAGTTATATTGTCATAACCTTTATGACCTTTAAATACAGATGGCCAAAAACCTGATGAGAAAAAAAATAATAAAAATCACACAAAGACACAAAGCCGCAAAGATTAAGGGTAAAGACAGCATACTAAGAATACTTAATGGAGAAATTAAGTAAAAAAATCTTCGTGTCTTAGTGGCTCTGTGTGAGAATGAAAAAATTCTAAATATGAATCATGGGGAACTAATCATATCCGGTTTTCGCGGAACAGCGTTCAATAAAGAACTCGAAAAGAAAATACTTGTCGATAAGGCCGCGGGGCTTATCCTGTTCGCGAGGAACATCTCAACTCTAAAATCGCTAAAGAAACTTACCATCTGCTGCCAGAGCGCAAGAAAATCAATTGCCAGCTCACCGCTAATAATAGCAATTGACCATGAGGGAGGCAGGGTAAACAGGTTCGGCGGACTTTTAACATCCATACCATCTTCCATGGCTATCGCGTCAGCCGCATCTGAAGCGGAAACAAAAAAACTCGGCAAACTCATGGCTTGCGAGCTGCTTGCCTGCGGAATAAATCTTAACCTTGCTCCCGTTCTTGATATAAACGATGTTGAAGAAAATCCAGGAATTGGAATAAGATCTTTTGGCCCTAATGCGCGTATGGTTTCAAAATTCGCGAATGAACTCATAGAGGGAATGGCGAAAAATGGACTCAAGGCCTGCCCGAAACATTTCCCGGGGAAAGGAAGCGCGAGAAAAGACGCTCACCATGTACTGCCTTATATCAATAAAACCTCGAAAGAACTTTTTAACCACGAGATCGTCCCTTTTAAAAACGCCATAAAAAAGGGCTGGGCTGGATGTATAATGGTATCACACGCAATTTATCCCGCGCTTGACAAAAACTTTCCCGCAAGCATGTCAAAAAAGATTCTCGATAAAATACTTATAAAAAAACTAGGCTACACCGGGCTTATTATCACGGATGACATTGAAATGGGGGCAATCAAGAATAATTATGACCTGTCATATTTTTCAACGCGGTCGCTGAAAGCGGGAGCAGACATACTTCTCGTCTGCCACTCGGAAAACGCGTTTAAAAAAGCAAAAACAGGGATATCAAAATTACCTGACTCAATCATAGAAAAACGCGTAGCCAAAATAGCCACGTGGAAAGAACAGCACCTGTGTTTTCAAAAACATCCCGTTAATAAAAAAACCCTGATAGCTACGGCAAAAACAGTATCCGAAAAAGCCGTTGAAATAAAAATTAACAGAAAAATTACAGTGGGGAAGGGAAGCCTCTTGATAAGCTTTACCGGTGATGCTTCTGCGGCAGAATCTTATTCAAAAACCTGCATGAAAGAAATATCCTCCCTCTGCGGAAGATACATACCCGGCACAAAAAAAATATTCCTGCCTTTAAACCCATCTTCCCGCTGGTACAAGGAAATTTCATTAGGCACAAGGACTCCGATTATACTGTCAAACAACGCGCATCTCCATAAAAATCAGGAAAAAGCCATCCAATCAATACTTAAAAAAACAAACGGTAATTGTTTTGCTTTTGCAATTTCAAACCCTTATGATAAAAAATATTTTAAAAAGTGCGCGGTATCCGGAGCAACATATTCTCCCGGCAGATATTCGCTTGAAAAGATTTTTAAGTTCCTGAATAAACAAATTGGCAAAAACATATAATAATAGAAAATTTGCCGCGGGGACGCCGGGAAAAATAATAGTTATCAATTTGGGAAAGAAAACTATAGGAAACTAATTTGGCTGCAATAGAAAATCTTTATAAGAAAATAACTCTCTGCCTTTGTGCCTCTGTGACCGTTCTATGCCTTTTATCACAGGGATGTTCTAATATAAAAAAAAATGGCACAACTATTGTCTACCACACGATAGAATCTCTGCCCGAACAGATTGACGCATTGAAACTGCTGGTAAAAGAATTCGAAAAGAAAAATCCTGATATCAAGATCAGGATAGAAACTGCCCCTTCGGGGACAGCATCGGTTTTCCAAAAATTGAAAGTCAGGATTGCGGGGCAAAATCCCCCGGATGTTTTTTATATGGTGACAGACAGGCTGGATGAATATATTCACAATGGGGTCATCCTGGATATTTCTGATTATGTAAAAAATGATTTTCCCTCAATTGAAAATGTATACTTTCCAAAGGCAGTTAAAAGCTGTTATAAAAACGGCAGGATTTACTGTTTCCCATTCCATTTCAGCACCGATATACTATTTTATAATAAAGACCTGTTTGATTCGGCAGGTGTTGATTACCCAAAAGACAAATGGAACTGGAATAACCTTTTAAAAACCGCTGAAAAAACAAGGGTGCGGAATAACCGGAGAATAAATGTTTTCGGGGTACTTCAGCCAAGGCCGCTGATGGTCATCCGTTCTTTTGGCGGCGAAGTCTTTAAAATCAATCCTCTGAGGTGCACTATTAACTCTGAGGAAACAAAACAGGCACTTCAATTCTTAATAGACCTTAATAAGAAATACCAGGTTTCTCCCATAAATGCCACTTTAAACCCCGGAGAAAGAAGTCAGGTCGAAATGGACATGTTTAAATCCGGAAAGACCGCAATGTTTACAGGCAGGACTTATATGCTCATAGATTTTGCCGGCATTAAAGATTTTAACTGGGATATAGCGTTTGTTCCGGCAGGAAAAAGACACTACTCAAGGTTAGCGGTAGGCGGCAACTGTATATCATCCTTAACCGAAAATCCCGAAGCCGCCTGGAAATTTGTCAAGTTCTATTCATCCGTTGAGGGCTCAAAAATAATGGGACAGAAACGCAATTGTGTTCCGGCTTGTATTGATATCGCGAAATCTGATATTTTTCTTGCTCCGCCGCCGGAAAATATAGAAAAAGCAATTCTGCAGATTAAAACGTCTGAAATGGAAATTTACCCCGTAAAAGGATGGAGAGAGTTCCTGGAAAAAGAATTTATGCCGACAATCGACAAAATCCTCCTCGGAAAAATATCCATTGAAAAAGGAGTCTCTTCCCTGGAAAGAAAGGCAAATAATCTTTTGTCGACTAAGAACTGACACTGTCAAGGCTAATACGTTTTTAGATTTTCAAAAGCCTCTGAAGATTTATCTTGACTATTTATAACAAAAGTTAATAATCCATGTAAGTTAGCATGCTGTTAGTTCATACGATTTGTCGCCTAAAAAAAACAATAAAAAAAGATTGAATCCGCTTATCTATTGTGATAGGTTTGGGTTTGGGTGAATACAAAAGCAGTAATGGAGGATAACAACTTATGAAGAAAATTATTGTTGCGCTTGTCATTTCGGTATTCTTTTTTAACATTTGTACACCGGTGGCGGTAGCTGAAAACGAATCTGTTTCCGGTAAAATGGCACGTAAACTTGGGCGTGGTGTATGCAATGTGGCTCTGGCCTGGGGCGAAATTCCCAAGAACATTGTAAATGCGTGTGAAGAGATCAATCCTTATGCCGGATGGTTTATCGGCCTTATAAAAGGTGTTTTTATGACCATCGGAAGAACGCTTTCGGGAGTATGGGACATTGCAACTTTTCTTTTTCCGCTTCCAAGCGATTACGAACCGGTAATGCAACCGGAGTTCGTGTTTGAAAGTATGTCTTACTTAGAATAATAACCACAAACAAGGGGGAGTAACTGATGAAAAAAGCGTTTATAACAATGCTGGTACTGGCTCTTTTTCTTGGTATGTCTATTCCGGCGTCCGCTGAGCCAAGCACCAACAATGCTGGGAGAAAACTTTGCCGCGGCATAGCAAATGTTGCCACAGGCTGGGTTGAAATCATACGTCAACCTTATGAAGAATCCATTGCGTCTAATCCTCTAAGAGGACTTACTGTGGGCCTATTCAAGGGTCTTGTTATGGCAGTAGCAAGAACAGGTTCCGGGGCTTATGATATAGTAACATTCCCAATGCCTTTTCCTAACGACTATGATTCTTTAGTACAGCCTGAGTTTATACTTTAACAAGTAACACCCAGAAAGGAGGCAATCCTTATGATTCGATTTTCAAAAGTAGCAATTGTGATTCTCGTAGTAACGGCTATTCTCAGCTCAACAACAATGGCATCTGCAGAACTATTTCAAGACATAACACACAAGCTTTTTAGGGGCGTTGCCAATATCCTCACCGGTTGGATAGAAATTCCTAAAAACATGTATGATGATATGGTTGAGGTAAGCCCGTGGTACGGATGGCTTACCGGCCTTTTTAAAGGACTTGGGTACGGAATCGCAAGAACCGGTACCGGTGTGTGGGATACCGTAACGTTCCTCTTCCCGATTCCGGCAGACTATGAACCTGTTTGGGAACCGGAATTCGTGTTCTAATAGCTTTTACTGTTTTATAAAAAATATAAAGGGATTCACGGATGTATGGTGAGTCCCTTTATTCGTGAATAACGTAAAGGGAAAAAACAATGGAAAAAAAAGTAAAAGATGTACTGAAGAATGAAATACGGCCCGACCTCCAATCAC
>CBDURG010000071.1:0-10756 GCA_965369805.1 uncultured bacterium | reverse complement strand
CCATTTTCAATTTATCATAGTGTCTTTTAAGAAAATCTAACCACTTCTCATCTTTGACAAACAAGACAACTTCAGCTGCCAGCGAATTGCCTATAACTTTTTTCTTCCTCGCGGCCTCAAGAAGCTTATCCACATCAGCTTTCAATTTAATAAGTATGGCCCATTGATCATCAAGTTCGTCATCAACCCACGCGGGATCGTAATCAGGCCAGAGGCTTAAATGGATACTTTCTTCCTTATCTTCCGAAATGTTTAAATAAGCCCACACCTCTTCGGAAGTAAAGGAAAGAATAGGCGCTATAAGCTTTGTAAGGCTTAGCAGTATAATGTTCATCGCTGTCTGAGATGAACGTCTTTCAGCGGAGTCATTTTTAAAAGTGTACATTCTGTCCTTGAGAATATCCATGTAAAAAGAGCTCATATCAACAGCGCAAAAATTATGTATGGAATGATAAACTTTATAGAATTCACAATTATCATAGGCTTTTTCAACGTTTTTTATCAGTCTTACAAGCCTGTTTAATGCCCATCGGTCAACTTCCGTCATGCTCTTAAATTCAACTTTATCCTTCGCCATATCAAAATCATATGTATTACCAAGGAGATACCTGAAAGTATTCCTGATTCTTCTGTAAGAATCCGAAATTTGTTTTAAAATATCTTCAGAGAGAGCGACATCCATCGTATAATCCACGGAAGATACCCATAACCTCAAAATATCAGCTCCGCGCCGGTCAATTACTTTTAAAGGATCTATCACATTACCAATTGACTTGGACATTTTTCTGCCCTGTTCGTCAATGGTAAACCCATGTGTCAAAACAGTTTTGAACGGGGCATTTCCATAGAGCGCGGCCGAAGTAAGAAGCGCGCTCTGGAACCACCCTCTATGCTGGTCAGAACCCTCAAGATACAAATCCGCGGGACAATCCAGTTCCTTTCTCTGTTTTAAAACAGCTGTATGGCTAACCCCTGATTCAAACCATACATCAAGGATATCGGTCTCCTTCTTAATATCTTCAGAGCCGCATTTACACTTTACTTCTTTGGGAAGCAATTTTTCTGTTTCCCATTCAAACCATATCTTACAGCCGCCATTCTCCCTCATAAGCCCGGTTATATGCTTTATAATATCTTTGGAAACAATAACCTCGCCACACTTTTTACAATAAAAAGCGGGTATTGGAACCCCCCAATATCTCTGCCTTGAGAGGCACCAGTCCGGCCTGTTTTCTACCATTGAAGAAATTCTATTTTGCCCATAAGCAGGTATCCACGCGACATCCTCGATACAATCCAAGGCCTTTTTCCTTAAATCTAAATGGTCAACTTTAATAAACCACTGTTCGGTAGCCCTGAAAATAACCGGCCCCCTACACCTCCAGCAGTGAGGGTATGAATGCTGAACCTCCTCGGAGTAAACAAGAACACCTTTTTTCTCCATTAACGCTACAATGTCTTTATTGGCAGCAAATACATGCTTGCCTGTAAAATCTTTTACTTCCGCCGTAAAACACCCTTTTTCATTAACAGGAGAATATATCTTAAGGCCGTATTTAAGCCCGGTTTTATAATCATCCTGTCCATGTCCGGGTGCTGTATGGACGCAGCCGGTTCCCTGTTCAAGCGTCACGTAATCCGCGAGAACAACCGCCGACTCTCTATCCACAAACGGATGTTTAGCCTTCTTGCCCTCAAATTCTAAACCTTTAAAACTTTTCAGAAGCTCAGGCTTCAAACCAATTTTAGAGAAAAAGTCCTCTGAAAGAGCTTTTGCCACAATAAATACCTCTTCCCCGGTATCATACGCTCCATAATCAAATGAAGGATGCAGCGCCACCGCAAGGTTCGCGGGAAGCGTCCATGGCGTAGTTGTCCAAATAATAAAATATGTTTTCTTATCTGTCTTTATCAAATCCTTGATATCACGCGCTTCAAACTTTACAAAGATTGAAGGTGACTTTTTATCTAAATATTCAACCTCAGCCTCAGCAAGAGCAGTTTCACATTTACCACACCAGTATATAGGCTTTAAGCTCTTATACACATAGCCCTTTCCTACAAGCTCTCCAAAAGATTCAAGAACACTCGTCTCATATTCAGGATTAAGAGTATAATAGGGATTTTCCCAATCCCCGAAAATTCCCAGTCTCTGGAATTGGGCAGACTGTATCTTCGCGAATTTCATCGCGTAATCATGAGCTTTCTGCCTGAATTCCCCCTGGGAAATATCACGCTTTGAAACTCCAAGATCTTTAAAAAGCTGGTGCTCAACGGGCAATCCGTGACAATCCCAGCCGGGGACATAAGGAGCATCGAATCCCCTCATATTTTTATACTTAACAAGGATATCCTTAAGAATCTTATTGAAAGCGTGTCCAAGGTGAATATCCCCATTAGCATAAGGAGGGCCGTCATGAAGAATATACTTCGGCTTAGTTACTGAATTAGACCGGATTTTCTCATAAATCTTTAGATCTTTCCATCCGCGGAAAATATCAGGCTCCCTCTGAGACAATCCGGCTTTCATCGGAAAATCGGTTCTTGGCAGATTTATTGTACTTTTATATTCCATATGAAAACCTTTTGGATTGCGAATAATAACAATTTGAATTTTGAAAGTCAACACAAAAAAGGCCTGTGTCACGCTTCAAAATTATACAGAATAATTACCAGCGCGGACGCGGCAATTTGGGGCAATAGCTCGTTGCAGCCTGTTCACAGGGAAAGGGATCTTAGAAGGTTTTCATCCAGGCAGTTAACAAACACGGTTTTATTCGCGGAAGTTTCTCCCCTTTCGATACTTACGCTATTTTTAGGTATCTTAAGTTTTTTAGAGAGGAGCTTGACAAGTTCTTTGTTTGCTTTTCCTTTTACCGGAGCTGACATCAAATTTACTTTCAGTTTATCACCCGTTACACCAAAAAATCCGGATTTTGATGACCTGGTTACAACCTTTATTTCCAGAAGAAAACCGTTTGGGGCCTTCTTATAAAACACCGGGGCATCTCCTATATCAGCTTGTTTATTATTCCCTGCAGAAAATTAACTAAAAGCCAGAGCACCAGCAATGCCGCGGCCGGGCCAAAATCAATAGAACCCACAATCAATCTGGCCCTTTTAAAGATCGAAAGATACGGCTCAGTTGAATTGAAAACAAACGCGTATAGAAAATTATTGTCATAGGACGGCCCAAACCAGGAAAGAAGAATCCTTATAAAAATTATATAACTGTAAATTCTCAAAGCACCGATAACTTCCCCAAATACATTAACAGTAGAAAAAGAGAACAAAGTTAAACCCGGCATAATTTTGGAACCAAACCCCATCAGAATCGTGGAGAGAATAAAGACAACGAGAACAAATATACCCATTAACGTTCCAAGCGCAATCGATAAAATCACTTTTTCATTACCTGAAAACCTTCTGCCGAACAAAACAAACGGCTCAACCATATCTTTTAATATACGGGAAATATTGTCGAAGGAGAGCCTGAATCCTCTAAAACAATGAAGTGTAAGAGCAAGAAAATAAATTTTAAAAATAAGGCCAATCAGTTCATAAAGGCTTGCAACTACAATTAGGCCGACAGAAACACCGGAATGAAAAACAGTTTTCAGAAAAACCTTAATAATAAATACAAATAATAATCCAATCAAAGGCACAAATCTGGAAGAGGTGTTGAAAGACAGGTGCTTCGTCATTTTTATCGCGGGTTCAGTTATTTTTACCGGGAATTGGTACGCCGGATTAGAATACATCTGGCCTGTGAAGGGAACAACAAACCTTATTAACAAAAGAAAACAATATATGTCAAATAATATCAGCATTTTCCCCTCTTCATACCATCGAAGATAACTTTTCGCCTTTTTTCTTCGCGGCTATAACCGCTTTTTTTACTATGGAACTGAATTTATTCTTATAAAATATTTTCAGGGCTTCCTCGGTCATACCTCCCGGTGAAGTTACCTTAATCCTCAATTTTTCAGGAGACATGCCGAATTCTTCCATCATTTGAGCAGCTCCGGAAAAAGTCTGTTTAACCAGCTTTTCGGAATCCTTTTTTGAAAGCCCGGCAGAAATACCAGCCTTAATCATCAATTCCGCGAGAAGAAACACATACGCGGGGCCGCACCCGCTAACCGCCGTAAAAGCATCCATCTGTTTCTCATCAGCGGCCAAACACTCTCCAATAGTAGCAAATATCTTTTTAGCCGTTTGAAAATCTCTTAAAAGACTGTTCTTCCCCCGGCATAATATACTCATTCCTTTCCCAAGAAGCGCGGGAGTATTGGGCATAACCCTGATAACACGTGCTCTCTTAAGACTTTTTTCTATAGTGGAAGTTCTGACACCGGCGGCAATTGTTATAATCAGTTTTTTTCTCAAATCAATAGCGGAAAGTTCTGATAAAAGCTTTTTCATATCCTGCGGTTTTATACATAGAATAACAATGTCAACGTTCTTTAGGCACTGGCTATTGGATTTACACGTTTTTACATTGTATCGCGCGGAAATATATTTTAGCCTTGCTAACTTTTTATCCGATATCATTATAGAGGAAGGAGCAATCCATTTCGCGCTTATTAGCCCGCGCATTATTGCTTCTCCCATGTTTCCCGCGCCTATAAAACCGATTTTCATCTTTTACCTCCCCTTACCCTATCTGTCACTTTCAAAAATCGCGCTCCCGACTCTAACAATATTGGCGCCTTCTTCGACGGCCACTTCATAATCCTGGCTCATGCCCATGGAAAGGTAACACATCGGGTAACTATAAGACAATTCATTAAAAAATTCTTTGGTTTTCCGGAAAACAGGCCTCACATCTTCAGGGTTGCTGACAAAAGGAGCCATTACCATAAGGCCGCATACCTTTATTCCTTTCAGAGAAACAATTTCATCAATTGCGTTTCTTAAACTTACATGAGAAAAACCATATTTTTGCGTTTCTCCGGAAGTATTAACCTCGATAAGGATATCACGGATTAAACCCTCCGCGACACACCTTTTGCTTATTTCTCCGGCAAGCCTGGCAGAATCAACTGATTCTATCATATCAAAGAGAGAAACAGCATTTTTTGCTTTCCTTGACTGCAAATGGCCAATCATATGTAATTTAATCTGAGATGGAAGAGAAGAAACCTTTCTACTCGCTTCCTCAACCCTGTTCTCTCCAAAAACAGTGTGCCCCAAATCATAAAGCTTCAGCATTTCATCAACACTAACTGTTTTTGAAACAGCAACAAGCGTTATGTCTTCAGAATTGCGGCCGGATTTTCCGGCGGACCGCGCAATCCCCTCTTTTACACGATAGTAATTTTTTTCAATACCCATAGGATTAATTATAGATTATTAGAGAAATAATTTTAAATAAAAATACAAAAAATAATAATTGGACACTGATTTACACAGATTATTTATGATCAAAACAAAAGAAGTTCTTTAATTTAAATATTTTCTTCAGTATTAATCATATTTTTTCAGCGAAAATCTGCGTCCCATTTCTTTTCTTCTCTCTTTCCTGCGTACCGCTTACTCTTCCTCTTTGTGGCTAATCTTTTTACTTTTCTTCAAATGCTTTACCTCTTTCCTTCCATAACAACTCTTTATCGCATCCGGTAATAATACTATCCCATGGCAAAGCATATTCAAATTCATATTTCCTTGTCGCAAGCGCTTCGGCTTCCTTGCTACCCATTCTACCGGCCATAACGGCATGAAATACTTCCCTGCCGGATCTGCTCAAAGCTGCCTGAACAAGGGAACTCTTTATATCTTCCCCGCCAAAATCTTTTATCCTCGAGAACTTTACAGAAGACCTAATCCCACGAAACAAAGCCTTAAGTTTTGTTTTAGATTTCGTACCATCCCACTGTAAAGGAGTATGCGGTTTCGGAACAAAAGGAGAACAGCTTACGGAAATATTTATTATTTTCCCGGCTTTGGAAATAAATTCACCAAACCCCGCAACATCCTCTTCAAACGGAAACCCATACATGAAATATAACTTTACACTTTCAATCCCCGCATTTAAACATATACTTAAAGCATTGAAAACCTTTTCGTCATCAAATTTCTTGTTCAGCTTTTTACGTATAGCACAATCAGCAGTCTCAGGAGCTATCGTTACCTGTCTAATTCCACCGCTGACCAAAAGGCTGACAAGGTTCTCAGTTAACCTTTCTACTCTGGCGCTGGAAATAGAAAATTCTCCATTAGCCCTGACAATTCCCTCACAGATTTCCTCAATATAAGGATGATCCAGGATAGAAGGCCCCACTAACCCTATTTTAAGGCCTCGCGAAAGGCCTTCTCTTATATCAGCAAAAATAAATCTTTTATTCCTATATCTCGCGGCACCGCATACCCATTTGACCGCACAAAACCTGCAGCTCCAGCTGCATCCTCTGCTTACCTCAACAAGCCACATTTTAAACTGGGCTCCATCTGAAACAATAGAGGAACAGGAACTTTCCATGTTTTCAAAACCAGCTCTGATTATTTCATGTTTTTTTTTATCATTAACGGAGGGGACAAGGCAGCCGGGAATCTCAGATATACGTTTTAATCTCTCTCTTCGGGAAAGCCCTTTTGACTTTAGCAATTCATGGTAAAGTTCCAGGCCTTTTGATTCAAACTCCCCTACCCAAAACACGTCTACAATATCATACAGCGGTACAGGATTCATAAAAATGCATATACCGCCGGCAGTAACAATCGGATCCCTGTCGCCTCTATCATTTACTGAAACAGGGATGCCTCCACTTTTAAGAATTTCGGCAATTTTAAGATACTGCAGTTCAAAACAAACCGAAAAAGATACTACGTCAAAAAAGCAAAGCCTCTCCGCTCTTTCCAGTGAATACCCTTTTGAGGGGAAGGTAAATGCCCTTTCACACCTGAAAATATCCACAAGGTTTAGTTCCCTGTAAATCTTCTGGAATCCAAGGCCGCTCATTCCCGCTGAGTAATTCCCCGGGTAAACCAGGGCTATGGACAGGTCTCCGAATTTTTTGGAAAAGCTTCCAACCTCACCTTCGAGAAATGCTTTATTTTCTGATTCTTCTTTCCAGCTCATGGTCAATTGTTTAAAATGCGTTTCGTTTCATCAAGGAATATTCCCTGCCGCTTCATATTAAGCATCTCAGGTGAATCGGATTTGGCAAGCGCTTCTTCAAGCGTTATCTTTTTTGATTGTAAAAGTTTTATAAGGGCCAGGTCAAAAGTTTGCATCCCGTCTTCCTCTCCAAGTTCAATTGCGTCAGGAATTTTGTCAAGTTCATTTTCGACTATCAGTTTCTGAATTGTTTTATTGTTCAATAACACCTCTACCGCGGGAACTATACCTTTCCCGTCAGCAGTATTAACAAGCCTCTGGCAAATCACCGCTTTAAGGTTAAAAGCCAGCTGCTGCCTCACCTGTTCCCTTTCGGATGAAGGGAAACAATCCATTATCCTTCCAAATGCCTGTGAGGCATTCGCCGTATGAAGAGTGCTTAATACCAGATGACCGGTATCAGAAGCAGAAACCGCGGCGGAAAAGCTTTCCGCGTCCCGCATTTCTCCTATAAGAATGATATCCGGGTCCTGGCGCATCACATTCTTTAAAGCAGAAGAAAAATTCGCGGTATCGAGCCCTATTTCCCTCTGGTTTATTACACTTTTTTTATCTCTATGCAGAAATTCTATAGGGTCTTCCAGTGTCATTACATGCTTCCTCTCATGGGTGTTGATATAATCCACCATAGAAGCGACTGTAGTAGATTTCCCGCTGGAGCTTGCACCGCTAACAAGAATAATTCCTCTCGGGATTAAAGATATCTTTTCGAAGACTTTAGGCAGGCCAAGTTCTTCAAAGGAAAGGATATTCGATCTTACATTCCTCATAACTATTCCAATAGACCCTCTCTGGTAAAAAATATTTGTCCTGAACCTGCCTATCTTTGGCGCACTGTACGCGAAATCAACTTCATGATTTTGTATTAACTGTGCCCACTGCACCTCAGTAGTAATTGATTTTGCGATCTCCTTCGTATCTTCAGGAGTAAGTGATTTGTTATCCAGAACTTCAAGAATTTTGTTAACCCGGACAATGGGGGCATTTCCCACTTTAAGATGAAGATCCGACCCGTTCCGCTTAATTGTCTCAATTAAAAACTGTTTTACATCTATCATTTAAACCTCCTTAGATAAGTAAGAACTTAAAGAACATGAAATACGCAAAACTTTTCTGACATTCTAAGCTATATAAAGCTATCTCTCAACAAAAAAAGGGTGAACCCCATTTGGTTCACCCGTAAAAAAGTCCTTTTATCCCGGCTTTACCTTACAAAATTTTCAATCTTTGTCCTGTCTCCAGCTCCCATATCCAAAAAATAAAGAGCAATCGCGAACTTATGTGAATTTTTATCAACTTTCCGCCTGTCCGGAACTGAACGCACAACTATTCCTGAGCACAAAATTGAATCTTTTTTATTTCCTTTGGGAAGAGAAACCTCCACCTTCATCTCACTCAATTCAGGTAGTTTATTGTCCATTAAACAATTCAATCCAGTGGGAGTAATATCAAGTGCTTCTATCGGAACATCAGCCCCGCTTACCTGAAGAGAAAAATCTTTTTTAATCCTCGGCTCTCTTCTTCTCTCACAATCGCCAGAGTTCTTATTCATTTTACTTCTCCCCATATAAAAACACGGTAAATAACTGGAAAACAACCCCATCACCACAAAACGTAGAAAAAACTTCCCTCTAGACCAACCGATCTTCCCCCAATTGCATGCTTGCCATAGTTAACAGAATCTTAATTATTAGCTGACATATACTGCCCAGATTGTCATATCAAAACAAGACTAAACCCCTCGCTTGCCATAGTTAATAAATCCTTGGTTATTAATTAACATGTAACACTAAGATTGTCAAGATAAAGCAACAGATAAAGCAAAAAAATGTTACCAGAAAAATTTATACTTTGTTTCTAATTTTTAATATTTACCGAAAATGTTTCAGGCGGGTTATAAACCTCTATCTTCGATGAGTGGTTTTTTCTGGAAATTTCGGCAGTACAAGAACAGGAAACCTTTACTTTTTCCGGAACAATCAATTCGATAACCGATGGATTAACTTTTTCCGAGCTAAAAACAAGTTCTATTTCTCCACCTGCGTCCTTTACTTCAAGCAGTTCAGCCAGAGCGTATTTTACGCTTACTTCGGAGGTAATATTCTTTTTTACCGGACACATTAACCCTGTAAGAGGAGGCATTCCTACCTCTCCCAAGTCAACTTCTCCCTCATCAATTTTGATTTTTACACATGATTTAATTTCCATAGGAGAATAATTTAAGAGAAAAAGTATTTTTTCATCACCGTTCTCCCTTAATGAGGTAACAAGATCAGAATGTGAAGATGTAATTTTATTCTCTTTTATAACATCTTTACAAAGTTTTTTGATCACGTCTATGTGTTCCGACGTCTGGTAACTGAAAAGCGTTCCCAGTATTGACGCTCTGCCGGAACCGCAATTTACTTCCAGCCCGCAGCATTTTCCGCTATCGGCAACTTTTGCGATTGTCTTCGCGTTCTTATCCGAAGAAAGCTCCATGATCGGATCCGTCACATTGATTTTCGCCAAGTTATAAATATCTATTTTAGAAAGCTTATGGCCTTCCGCAATCTTTTGTTCAACACCAAGTCCATTCATTAAAACAGTACATGGTTCTAAATTTTCATCCATAAAGGGAAGCATCGGAGATATAAGAGCATTACCCCCGCCCTTTATGTAATTTAAAATCTTTTCCTGTGAAGGTTTATTCATATAATCCAGAGAAAAAACCCAAAGGTTACTGTATTTTGAAAGCTCTTTATCAGAAGCCCTATCCGGTATTACCAACTCAAATGGCACATTAAGAATCTTTAAAATCTTTAAAAGAGTTTCAAAATAAAGTTTCTCTCGGGCCAATTTCGGATCACGCAGCAGTTCAGTTTCAGAAACATTCAACTTCTTCTCTCCTCCGAAAAGAGGATATAAGAGCTCACTCCGGAAATACTGCGGGTAAAAAACTATTCCCAGCTTTGCGTCTATAGAACTTTCTACAAGCGTCTTCTGGTTGGCTTTCAGCCAGCGTCCAATATATGTACATTCTTTATATAGAGGGCCTTCGTTTAAATCAACATCAAGAGCATTTTCCCAGTAAAACATGTGGCTGTATGCGCCCCTTCCCGTGGGATTTTCCCCCTGGCAAAACATATAGTAATTCATCCCTCTAAGCCCATTGGCAAAACAGGCTTTATAAAAAAGCTTAAGTTCATTTGAAAAGGTTCTTACATTATGCTCCCTTGTTCCCGCCTGAAGTTCTGCCGCAAAAACAGGAAATTTTCTCTTTTGAAGAGCTTCTATCATCTGGTTTATGATAAAGTCATCGTGAAAATTTGTAAAAGACACCCTTTCCGGAATGTGATCAACGCCCAGCATAATCTCCGAAGGCATTTGAGAATAGGCGGAAATACAAACAGGAAATTCCATAGCCCTTCCAAAAACCCAACCCGGAACGTTGTGAAAAAGCGGTGTGTTTATCCCATAACCTTTTATAGAACCTGATAAATGTTCAAGATATCGGGCATAGAGATTCCTGTGGTAAAGATGCCAGTCATCCCACTTAACAAAATCTTTTTTTGACTTGATCTTTTGCTTTGGAGGAAGAACCTCTTCAAAATTTTTATAGGACGTGCCATGACTACTATTGAGTTGCCCGATTTG
>CBDURG010000070.1:0-10795 GCA_965369805.1 uncultured bacterium | reverse complement strand
TTCTCTTGTCGCGGTGTTTACGTTGTTTGTATTTCATGATTGGATCTTTCTGGCTAACGGTATAGCATTTGTATTTATAGGGGGGATACTGTATAAGTTCTGGAATAAGGAGCATGTTGAAGAATACGCGGTAAAAATGAAAACGGATGATATTAATGAGTCAATAAATACACTTATTGAAGAATTTAACAGAGAAGAGGGTTTAGAAAAATCGCTTGATAGAAAAATTTTAAGAATATCCAAACTGAGGGAAATTTCAAAAGATATTGGCGTGTCGCTGAGCAACAAAAAACTGATTAAAAAAGTTATCAAGAATACAGTACAGACTATTCAAAAACCGGGTATTTATCAATTATATTTACTTGGAGAAGATATGAAACGCCTTGAACTCAGTGGTATGAATGTCTACAGGGCAAAAACAGCAGATTTTACTTATTTAGAAGAAGATAAGTTCAATCAATGGGTATTTAGGAGCCGCCAGTCAGTTTACATTGCTGATCTTCACCGGGATTTTAGATTTGGGAGGAAATATGAGAGTGCCGCGAGGAGCCTTATTGCTTCGCCGCTCGTAACCGGTAACAGGATTATTGGAATATTAAAAATAAGCAGTGAGCACCCGGATGTCTATTCAGTTGATGATTTGAGGATTCTGGCGATTATCGCGAACCTCTCTGCTCTCGCTTTTTATAACTCCCATCTTTATGAAACGACCAGCCAACTGGCTATAAGAGATGGATTAACGGGATTATATACGGCGGGTTTCTTCAGGGCGCGACTTCCTGAAATTATAGATGATTGCTATGTGAAAAAAATCCTGCTTTCGCTTATTATGCTGGATATAGACGATTTTAAACGGTGTAATGATAAGTATGGACATATTGTGGGAGATATTATTCTTAAAAATGTGTCTTCCCAACTGCAAAGATTAATAGGCACCAAGGGATTGGTCGCGAGGTATGGAGGGGAAGAGTTTTCCATAGTTCTACCGGACTCTGATGGTGAAACCTCACAGAAGCTCATATCAAATATCTGCCGGTCGATCGCGTCTTCTGAAGAATTAATAAGGGAGCAAAAGATAAAGGTTACTGTTAGCGCGGGTGTCGCGGAGAACATTCCTTCGTTCAAAACTTCTGAGGGCCTTATTAAAGCGGCAGATGATAGCCTTTACAAGGCAAAGGATATGGGGAAAAACAGGTCGATTTTGTACAAAAGTAAGCGGTGATGAAGGAAGGATAAAGTAAAAAGGAGGAAGTAAAGTTGGACGCAGACTATAGCCCTCAGCGGTTTGTTTTGCGAAGCGAAACAGCAGGGGATTCTCACAGATTAATTATGATGAATTATGAAAGAATATAAATTAATAAAATATTGTAAAAAAATCAGTGTAAATCATAAGGTTTCAGTGTTAATCAGCGTTGAACATTAAAAGTCTTTTTTAACGATTCACGAGATACTATTCACTATATACAATTTACTAAATACGGAGATAAGATGAGTCAGGAAATATCTTTAATCCTGAATCTGTTTTTTGCGATACCTTTTTATACAGTTTTAATAGTGGCTATAGGGTTGTTTTACAGCTTCCGGTGGTCATCTCTTATTGCATTCATAGCCTCCTCTCATGTGATTGTATTCTTAATGTTTAAGATGTTTGATGATGAGGTATTTTATACAGAGGCTCCGTGGTTTATAGGCCTTATAATGTGTTATTTTATAATGCTTATTGTGATCCTGTATTTTTATAAGAATAAGTATTTGCTAAAGGCAAAAACTAATTTCTCTGATTACAGAGAGGCGCGTGAAAAGTACGAAGCAATGTCAGCTGATTACAGGGTGAAAAAATTTGAAAATGAAAAAAAGAGAGCGGAAGTTGATAAGATTGGAAAGCTTTACAAAGGGTTAATAGCTATGAGCTCCACTCTGGATAGCAAACAGGCTTTCATCGAGTGCGCGCGAACAATAGGAAATATAGCGGATTTTAGTTCCGGTAAGATGATTATATATAAAGATATGAAAGATTCTGACGAACCTGAATTAATAGGCCTTAAAAGCGGGAATGCGGTAGATAAACGGCTTGAAGAGAACGAAAAACAGATCCTTGATGTTATGAAAAAGCGAAAAGATGTAGTATATGAGGATGCCGAAGGAACATTTAAAAGCGGTGAACCCGAAGAGATCGTCGGTGGGAAAAACCTTGTCGCGATTCCTATTGTAGATAAAAGAGATGTCCTTGGCGGGCTTTTATTCAGGAATGTGGAATTTGAAGCCCTTAATAATGTAAGAATTCTTATTGCTGATGCCAGCCTGGAGATAAGAAAGGCATCCCTTTATGAAAAGATAAAAGAGCTTTCGATTATAGATGGGCTTACAGGGCTTTATCTGAGAAGATATTTTATGAAAAGATTAGATTCAGAATTGCTAAGAACTAAAAAAATAGGGCTTCCTCTTTCCTTTCTTATGGTTGACATAGACCATTTCAAGAAATACAACGATACATATGGGCATCTTGTAGGAGACATTTTGCTGAAGGAACTGGCGTTTGTCTTGAAGGACAGGGCAAGGCAGGGGGACCTCCTTGGGCGCTATGGAGGAGAGGAATTTTGTGTCGCGCTTCCTGATACTTCCAAGGATAGCGCTTATAAAGTAGCCGAACGTATGAGAATCAAAATGATGAAACATAATTTTTTGGTCCAGCAGGAAAAAATGGACCTTACGATAAGTATTGGAGTTGCTTCATCTCCTGACGATGCCGAAGACGCGAAAGGCTTGATTGCTTTAGCGGATAAAGCTCTTTATAGAGCTAAGAAAGGGGGCAGGAATCAGGTTTTTGTTTATAATAGTTAGGTGTTAGGTTCTAAGTGTTTCTTTTTGTATGATTTTATGTTACGATGCGCTAAGCGTTTTGTGGGGTGGGGGGAGGAGGAACGGATATGCTTGAGGAACTAACTAATTATCAAGTTACTCAAAAATTTGGTGAGAGCCCCCAGGCAGTTGTCTATAAAGCATTTCATAAAAAACATCCCAGGAAACCTTTGGTTGTAAAAGTTTTAAAAGCGGGATATCTTTCTGAACATCAAAAACTGCATTTCCAGCAAAAAGTCGAACAACTGAAAATTTTAAGCAATCCTTTGCTTATAACTCCTTTGTTTTTTGAGGAAAAAGGAAATATCCAGTTTATTGCCAGGAACTATTTTGAAGGTATTCCTCTAAACGAATGGGCCGCGGGCCAAACGAAAATTTCTCTTGATAATTTTTTTACTATTAGTTTTCTATTAGCGCGGGCACTGCATCAAGTTCACAAAGCCGGAATTATTCATGGGGGCATTAAGCCCCACAATATATTGATTCATCCTGAAAGTCTTACTATCCGTTTAGTTGATTTTATAACCAGTCTTGATGTTAGGGAAGTAAGCCATTTTATCTACGAGCATTCTTTTGTTGAGGGCACTTTGGCATATACCTCTCCGGAACAGACCGGGCGCATAAATCACAGAGTCTGTTTTTCTTCGGACCTCTATTCTTTAGGGATTGTTTTTTATGAATTGTTGACCGGAAAACTTCCCTTTTTTTCTCTCGATCCTCTGGAACTGATACATTTTCATCTGGCGGAAGAAGCCGTAGAGGTTAATAAATTAAATCATGAAATCCCCGGAATGGTGAGTAAGATGGTTGCCAGGCTGATTCTTAAACAGCCTGAAAAACGTTACCAGAGCGGAGCCGGACTGCTTGCTGATATTTCGCAATGCAATAACGAATATTCAGCCGGCGGGGGTGTCTCAGATTTTCCTTTGGGCAGGTATGATTATACCCATAGAGTTACCTTTGTTTCAAAGATGGTTGGGCGTGATGATGAGACAAAGATAATTTTGAATGAATGTAATCAGGCAGCTAACGGTTCTTTCCGCTCTTCATTTATTTCCGGGCTTCCCGGTATTGGTAAGACCCGCCTGATTCAAGAACTTCAGAAACCGATTGTGGAACACAAGGGATATTTTACTTCAGGGAAATTCGATCTGTACCAGAAGAATATTCCTTACAGTGCCCTGATCCAGAGTTTACGGAACTTAATCAGGACATTTTTGACAGAAAGTGATGAAAGGGTTAAGGCCTGGAAACAGAAAATACTCAAGGCTGTGGAAACTAACGGAAAAGTAATAACAGATGTTATTCCGGAGCTGGAGATATTCATTGGGCCTCAGCCGGAAATTAAGCAGCTGCCGCCGGTAGAATCAAAAAACCGCTTTAACAGCCTTTTTGGCAAATTTTTAACCTGTCTGGCTGGCAAGGAAAATCCTTTGACACTTTTTATAGATGATTTCCAGTGGTGTGATGCTGCCACTTTCGATTTTTTGGAAAACGTTTTTACTGATTGCAAAGAGCACAAGTATCTCTTTTTTATAGGCGCTTATCGTTATAATGAAGTAAATAGAAGCCATCCATTAGTAAAACTAATTCACAGCGCGAAGGAAAATAATTGTCCATTGAACGAAATAAGATTAGAACCTTTAAAACCCAAACATTGCCATGAAATGGTATCTTATATTCTTGATTCGCCCCTTTTCCAGACAGAGGAATTATCTGTTTTTATAGAAAATCTTTCAGAAGGAAATCCTTTATTTGTGGGTGAGATTTTATCATACCTCCATAATGAAGATCTGCTTTTCATGGATGAAAATCGGCATTGGCAGTGGAATCTTGATAAAATAAGAGCGTCAAACATGCCTTCTTCAGTGGCAGCACTTTTCAGTTCAAAAGTCCAGAAGCTTTCTCCCTCCACTATAGAATTACTCGAATACTGTGCCTGTATAGGGAATAGTTTTTCTCCTACCCAGCTTGCTACAGTTAAAGAAATAGTTTTATCGGAAACATTTGAGATTTTGAAATCAGCTTTAGCTCAAGGGCTTCTAATGGAAAGCAAAGATGATTTTCAGTTTGTGCATGATCGTGTGCAGGAAGCAGTGTTAAGCGCGATAAACAGTGAAAAGAGGGCCCGAATCCACTGGGCTATAGGAACTCATTTATTATCTACGGTTCCGAAAATAGCGGATCTGGAAAAAGTTGATACACTTTTTTCAATAGTTGCCCATTTGAATCGGGGAAGGCCGAAAAAGCTGGAGACAAAGGCCATGTGCCAATTATCAAATCTTAATTACCACGCGGGAAATAAAGCTCTGGACGCGCTGGCCGCGGAAGCGGCTAACGAGTATTTCAAACTGGCCAGAGAACTTTTGCCGGACGATTGCTGGAAGGCGTGCTATGAGCAGACATTTAAAATTTACCAGAAAGAAGCAAAGACAGAATTGATGTGCGGTAACTACAATACTTCCGAAGAATTGCTTAATCAACTGCTTAAAAACGCGAAAACCGATGTTGATAAAGCAGAATGCCTGGCTGAACAGACAACTTCACTGTCTTCAATCGGTAATTTTATTAAAGCCATTGAAATAGCCAATCGCGGCCTGGCTTATTTTGACAAATCAATTCCGGATAATCCTCAAATAGCGGATGAAAAAAGAAAAAAGTTGATGGCTGACCTCGAATCTAAAAAGGTTGACATCTGGGACACGATTCTCAAAATGCCTTTTACTAAAAAAAGAAAAAGCAAGATAGAATTGGCGTTCTATAGCGAACTTATTCCGGATCTGTATATGTCCGGGCTGGTACCGCAGTTGTATCTCTCGGCAGTACAGTCAACCCGGCACTGTTTGACCGGCGGTATGGATGAATCGGTAATTTATTCTTTTACTATTATGGCGCTTTATCTTAGTGAGAGGGAGGATTTCAAGAAAGCCTTTAAATATGAAGATCTTGCCCGTAATTTATGTGAAAAGTATCCCAATACCTTTGGCGCTACGCGGGGTATGAATGGTATTGTATGGGTCAGTATGCATTCCAGGAATCATCCTGAAGATATAGTTAATTATTGTTTAAAATCCATTCAGTGCGGTAAAAACTGCGGGGATCTTTATAACGCGGGACTTTCTTACGGGCCATTGATGTGGAATCTTCAGGTGCAGGGACATAATTTTGAGAAACTTGAGCAATACGCTGATGAATGCCTTGAGTTTTCTAAAAAATATCACCTGTATTTCTCTGTGCGCCTGGCCGAAGCTATACAGGCTGGCTGGATAGAACCTATGAAGCAAAATTATACCCCCATCCCTATGGATGAAAAACTTAAACAATGGGATAAAGATAATCACGTTTCTTCGGCAGGCAGTTATTATGTGCATATGGGCCTTATTCATTACTATTTCGGGGAATACGAGAAAGCTGAACAATATTTACAAGGCGTGAAGGAGTATCTCACAGGCTTAACCGATAATGTATTGAAAAGACAATGGCATGTTTTTTTGGCGCTGAACGCTTTGCGATTACATGAGAAAGGAATTAAATATAAAAGAAAAAAGGAACTGTTGTCTTATGTTAAACCGCTGTTGAGAAAAATCGAAGTGTGGGCGCATTTAGGGCCTTTGTTAAAACCCTATTTAGCCTTTCTTTACGCGGAGCTGGAAAGGGTTATCGGAGACTTAAGAGAAGCCAGAAGCTTATACCTTGATGCTATAGACCTTGCTCACCAATGCCGGTATACATTTTTGGAAGCTTATCTCAACGAATGTTTGGGAGAGCTTATTGAAACGCTTTATAGCTTTGGCAGGTTTTGCCCAAAATACAAAACATGTGATAGAACAAAGAAAGCAAGCTGTGACAGGTGGTGGATTTGCAATGCTGATGAAAAGGACGCGAAAACGGAGTATCACTATGAAAGCATCAAGGGTGTTTTCTTAAAGGAAGCGGTTCGTTTATACAAGAAATGTCACGCGGAAAGAAAAGAGGTGTCTCTGACAGAAAAATATCCGGAATATTTCCAGGAGGAAATGCCTGTTTCTTTAACTGTTGCCCCGCTGCCTACCTTTACACTTCCGAATATTGATATAAATTATTTGATGAAATCCTGTTTGGTTATTCCGGCTGAAATAGGAGAAAGTGCGCTTTTGCATAAGATTATGAATGTAGTTTTGGAAAGTTCCGGCGCGCAGAGCGGATACCTTATCATAAAAGATGACGGTGCCTTGATTATCCGCGCTGAAAGCCATGTTGCTGAAAAGGATATAGTTCGGACGACGAATAAAAGGCTTGAAGATTATAAAGATATTTGCGGCGCGATTGTCCGTTACGTTTACCGGACAAGGGAGGTTGTGCTTCTCGATAATGCTTCAGAGATAGGTGATTTTAGAGATAATCCCGAAGTTCAGGCGATGAAGCTTCGTTCAATCCTGTGTCTTCCTGTGGTTAGACAAAATAAGTTGAGCGGTATTTTATATTTGGAGAATCGCCTGGCTGATTCAATTTTTACACCGGAAAGAACAGAGATGACCAAGTTGTTTACTTATCAGGCGGCTATTTCTCTGGAGAACGCGTGGCTGGTAGAAAAAATGAAACAGGCTGAAGTGTCCCTTCAGCAGCATCGTGATCATCTTGAGGAAATGGTTGAAGACCGGACTCGCCAACTGCGAAAAACACAGGAAGACTTGCTTATCGCGGAGCGTTTGGCTGTTCTCGGACAGCTGGCGGGCAGTATATCTCATGAAATCCGCAATCCCCTTAATGTTATCAGCAGTTCCGCTTACTATCTTAATTTGAAGCTTGGCAGTAAAGATAAGAAAGTGAAAGAACATATCAAGCGAATTGAAGATGAAATCAGGAATTCCACGGCAATTATCGAAAGTCTTTTAAGCCTATCAGGGATAAGAGAACTGAATAAAAAACATTTGAATATTATCGCTGTACTTAATGAAGCAATTGCTGCTTCGGATATACCAGCCAAGATAGAAATTGTCAGAGATATACCGATAGATGGGATTTTCTTGGAGGGGGATAGAGAACAGCTCTGTATAGTATTCCAGAATATTATTAAAAACGGTGTGGAAGCGATGAATAATAAAGGTGTACTTACAGTAAGGGTTGATAAGAAGAATAATAAACAGCTTAAAATATCGTTCGCGGACACAGGCGCTGGTATTACCACTGAGAATATCAATAAGATTTTTCAGCCTTTGTTCACCACCAAAGTCCAGGGCAGCGGTTTTGGCCTTTCGATTTGTAAAATGATTGTTGAAAAACATAAAGGTACTATTAATATTACATCAGAAGAAGGTACAGGAACGGTTGTTGTCGCGAATATGCCGCTTGCTTAACAGGAAGGGAAAATAGATGAATACTTTAAAAATGAAACTTAAGATACTCATTGTAGACGATAATAAGAAGTTGTGTAAGAATCTGTCAGATATTCTTGAATTTAAGGGTTATGAAACTGTCGCGGTTTATGACGGTTACCGGGCAATTGAAGCTGTAAAAAACAACAAATTTAATGCTATTCTTATGGATGTTAAAATGCCGGGGATAAACGGGATAGACACCTTAAAGGTTTTAAATCAGATTGTTCCGCATACACTTGTTATTATGATAACGGCTTTTGCGGACGATATTTTTTACAAAGAGGGATTAAATAATGATGAGTTCAAAATTATTCAAAAACCTATAGATATTAATAAATTGCTTGGCATGTTGAATGCGCAACGATTACCCCGCGGTTAGTTTTGCGAAGCAAAACTGGCGGGGTCATATGGGGAAGAAAATTACAATGAAGAGATTGCGGATAGGGACTAAGCTTACGCTGGGGATTGTATTCTGTATTGCCTTGTCAATTATTATAGGAATTGTTGCGCTCCTTAACATAGGTAAAATGAAAGAAAACATTGAAGAAATTAAAATATGTAAAGACATTGAAATAGAAGTCCTGGAGTGTAGAAGACAGGAGAAAAATATTTTATTGTTGGGTGGTTATAAAAGAGAGGTATTAGACGAAAAAGAGAAAAAAACATATTTAGAGAAACTTTATGGTAACTTGAGTGCTTTGAGAAAACTAGTGGAGGAAGGGGAAAAAAAATTCGCGGTATCGGAAAGGGAGTTCGGCGGCATAATACTGGCAGAACTCGATAATTACAAACTGTTTCTAAAAAACGTTGAAACCAATTGTAAAGAGAGAGAAAAAATAATACAAAAACTGGAAGCAATTTTTAAAGAATTCCAGAGATTTTCTCAGGGCCAAAACAGCACAATGGCTGTAAAGATTTTGCAATTCATATCAGAAGCTCATGTGCAGACGCATCGTTATATTTTTTATCGTAGTGGTGAGTCCGTAGATAGGGTGAAGAACGAAATAAAAGCACTGAAAGAAACAACCGAAGATGAAAAAATTATCGCAATGGCTAAAGAGTATCTCACTGTATTTGAACGCCTTATTGAAAATAGCGAGGTTAGAGAGAATAATATTTTGGGTATGAGGAAAAGCGGCAGAAAGACACAGAAGACGGTATTAAAGATTATAGAAATTGTAGAAGGAAAAATAGATTCTGCTGAGAGGGCGATGATAGGTGTAGTATGGGCAGTGGTTATTTTAGCAGTATCGTTTGGAAGCGGAATAAGTATTCTTCTTTCGCGGAGCATAACCAACCCCATTCACAAATTGTCAGCCGCAACTGTAACTATCTCTAAGGGAGATTTATCCAGCCGGGTGGCTGTAGAATCTTTCGATGAGATTGGAGAACTGGCAGAGTCTTTTAACAAAATGACAGAGGATTTACAGAGGACGACTGTTTCAAAAGATTATGTGGATAATATTATTGAAAACATGCTCGATACTTTAGTCGCGGTTGATGTTGATGGAATGATTAAAGAGATTAATAAAGCTGCGTGTAAGCTTCTGGGGTATGAAGAAGAGGAACTGATTGGCAGGCCGTCACGCCGGCTATTTGGGGAAAAAACGCCTTTTGAAGGCGCGAATCTGAAGAAAATGACAGAAGATGGTTATCTGAAAAATTGTGAAATGATATATTTAACTAAAAACAAGGTAGAAATCCCTGTTTTATTCAGCGGTTCGGTTATAAGAAATAAAGAAGGGAAAATCACAGGGCTTATGGGGATGGCAAAAGACCTGAGGGAGTTAAAAGACCTTCAGGAAAGATTAATCCTCTCCGAAAATCTTGCGGCTATGGGAAGGGTCGCGAGTGTAATAGGCCATGAATACAGTAATCAGTTATGTGTTATGGGCAATTCCGTTTATTTTCTTAAGATGAAGATACAGGGCGAAGATGAAAAAATAAAGAAACACTTGAATATATTAGAAAAAGAAATTAAAGAAAGTAATCAGATTATCGACAACATTTTGACATTTGTGAAAACCAAAAAACCGCAAATTAGAAATGTAAATGTGAAAGATCTTCTGTCAGAGAGTCTTGAGAAAATTAAAATCCCTGAAAAAATAGAAGTGATTACACAAATAGATGAAGATTTTCCGGATATCCGGGCTGATAAAATACAAATTGGCCGGGTTTTTGTAAATATAATCTTAAACGCCGTACAGGTAATGGAGAATAAAGAAAAGGGGAAATTAACTGTGGAGGCGGCGAGATCAGACGGTTTTATTAGCTTTTTATTTAAAGATACCGGGCCGGGGATAAGAGAAGAAGATAAAGAAAATATTTTTAAGCCGTTTTTTTCTACCAAGCCCCGGGGAACAGGATTAGGGCTGTCTATATCCAGCGTTATTGTAAAGGCACACGGGGGGAGTATTGATTTTAAAAGCGAAGCCGGCAATGGAACTGTTATGATAGTTAAACTGCCGATTAAAGGATGAAGAAGAATGCAAAAAGATTTCCGCGTACTTGTGGTTGATGATGATGCGAATATTTGTGAAACCCTGAAAGATATATTAGCGGAGGAAGGCTATGAAGTA
>CBDURG010000069.1:0-10811 GCA_965369805.1 uncultured bacterium | reverse complement strand
CCCCCCGCACGGGGGCGTGGATTGAAACAGGATGGGAAGAATACATCGCCGCAGTTACCAAGTCGCCCCCCGCACGGGGGCGTGGATTGAAACTAACGATTTTAAAAAGTAACAGAAGTATAGTTTAACTATTCCGGGGAGCTTTCCCTGAGATTTTCAAAATATTTGTAAAACGACTGTATGATTTCAGGTATTTTCATGAGTACTCCTGTTTCGTGATATAGTTCTAATGCTCCACATTGTATTTACCGTGAGTTATCGTTTTTTTCAAGCGTGAGAATATTCTCCCCATCTTTATAAGTATATGAAATATTATCCGTCATCTTGTGAATCAGCTATACTCCCAGGCCGCCTGCGTCCCTTTTTGCTGTGTCAGGGGAAAGGTTAGGATATGTAGGCGTAGATTGATCGAAAGGGGGAGCATTATTGGTTATCAGGCCAACATATTTCCTTTTTTTTTCTCAAAGCTCAGGTTTATCTTGCAGCCTTTACCCTGCGGCCCGTGCTCCATAATATTTGTAACTGCTTCATCTGTAGCGAGTTTGATATCAAAAAGTGCGATGTGGTCAATGTTGTATATTTTACCGCATTTGTTTATAAACTTATGGAGCTTTACAAGTTCTTTTATTTCTCCAACGAGTTTTAATGTCTGAAGATGATTTTTATTTTCTTTTTGTCTACTCATATAAACCAAACCGTTATAACATGAATCAAGATAAGAGTAAGGGATGACAAGCTGTTATATGTATCGAGTACATAGTTATTTATAAATGGAGATATGATTCAGGAGTTAAAAATGAAAAAAGGATGTATAGCTCTTTTTTCCGGAGGGCTTGATAGTGCTCTTGCCGCTTTGATTATGTCAGAGCAGGATTTAAAAGTATATGCTCTTAAATTTACAGCGCCTTTCTTTTCGAAACCGCTGTCAGAGGATATGCTTAATATATTAAAAAAACATAATATTGAGTTACTGGAGAAGAAGGTTGATGAATCATACATGAAACTTGTAATTGATCCGAAGTACGGTCGGGGCAAGAACATGAACCCTTGCGTTGACTGTAAGGTTTTTATGTACGGGCAGGCCGCGAAACTTTTTGGCAATACCGGAACATCTTTTATTGTTACGGGGGATGTTATCGGACAAAGGCCCATGACCCAGAATAAACATACTCTTTATAGAATGGAGAGGGAGGCGGGACTTAAAAATCTGGTACTTCGTCCTCTTTCGGCACTTAAGCTTAGGGAGACTATTCCTGAAACAGAGGGAATTGTTGATCGGTCACGTCTTTACGGCCTTTGCGGGAGAGTAAGAAAAGCGCAGTATGAATTGGCTGGTCATTTTTGCATAAAAAATATTCCCCAGCCTGCCGGAGGATGCCTTCTTACGGATGAAAACTTTTCCAAAAAGCTTAAGCATTTAATTGAGGCAGGTGAAAACAGTTTTGACGACGTGGAATTTCTTAAAGTGGGAAGATTTTTCAGGCATATTTCCGGCAGCCGGCTGGTAATTGCCAGAAACGAATCCGAAAGCGATTACCTGTGGAATAAAGAATGTGATAACATAGTAAAGTTGAGGCCTGAAAAGGTAGCTGGAGCAACAGGGATTCTTATTCCAAAAGGCAGTTTGTGTATAGAAGAGGCGGCTTCAGCGGTTGCTTACTATGGTAAGGGAAGAGAGACAGAAAGAGTTGACATTTTTTTCAAGACAGGGGATAGTTCCGGGCAGGTCGCGGTTAAACCGGTGGAGCCTGAGACAATAGGATTTGAATTGATATGAGAAAAAAGAAAACATCTTTGGCTTTGACAATCGCGGGCTCGGATTCCGGAGGAGGGGCGGGTATCCAGGCGGACCTTAAAACATTTTTTGCGTTTGGGGTTTATGGCGCGAGCGTAATTACAAGCCTTACCGCTCAAAATACCTGTGGTGTCTCCGGAATATTTGAAGTAAAACCTTCATTTGTGTTGAAACAGATTAGGGCCGTTTTTGATGATATGAGGGTTGACGCGGTTAAAACCGGTATGCTTTATAATAAAAAGATAGTTGAGCTTATTGCGTCCTACTTCAAAAACGGGGGATTTAAAAAAATAATTGTTGACCCTGTAATGATCTCAAAGAGCGGACATAAGCTGTTAAAAGCGGATGCTGTAAAAGCTTTGGAAGAAAAACTTTTGCCGATAGCTTTTTTAATAACTCCTAATATCTTTGAAGCGGAGAAATTAACAGGCATGAAAATTTGTTCTGTAGAAGATATGAAGAAGGCTGGTAAATTGATTCAGGAATCCGGTGTGAGAAATGTTCTTATAAAAGGCGGGCATCTTTCCGGTAATCCCCGTGATGTTCTTGTTTCCCCAAATCGGATTAAGGTATATGAGGGGAAAAGATATTCATCCGGCTGTACACATGGGGTAGGCTGTACTCTCTCTTCAGCAATAACAGCTTCAGTTGCCAGGGGCTTTTCAATCTTCAAAGCGGTTGAAATAGCAAAGAGATATGTTGAAGAAGGAATAAAGAACGGCTATAATCCGGGTAAAGGATGCGGCCCTGTAAACCACTTTGTCAAACCAAAAATAGAGTAAAAGCCATATTATATAGTATATAGTAAAAATACAAGATTAGCTTTCAGCCGTCAGCTATCAGATGTTGATAGTTAATAAGGAATTTGCGGGCTTTTTACTCAATACGCAATGCTCGATACTCAATACTTGATTACAGGAAGTGTTATGAAAATATATAAATATGGTGCCAAAGTTTTGAGGCAAAAAGCCGAACCGGTTAAATGGTCGCCCGAGATAAAAGAATTTATAATGGAAATGTTCAAGACTATGAAAGCGGGGCATGGTATTGGGCTTGCGGCTCCTCAGGTAGGTAAGTCTTTAAGGATAATAATTATTGATGTCGGGAAAGGCCCTATGGCGTTTATTAATCCGGAGATAATAAAAAAAGAGGGGGAATCTGTTGCCGAGGAGGGGTGTTTGAGTTTTCCCGGTATTTATTTTGAAATTGAAAGGGCGGAGAAAATTGAGGTAAAAGCCGTTAATGACAAGGGCGGGGAAATAACTGTTTCCGCGTCTGGCCTTGCCGCCAGGGCTATCCAGCACGAGATTGACCATCTGAACGGTGTTTTAATAGTAGATAGAGCGAGCTTTTTAAATAAAAAGCTCGCGGCAGGTAAGATTAGAAGGCTTAAAAAAGAGGGACAGAAAGATGAAATGCTTCCGTGAGTGTGTTCCCTGTTTTGTTAAGCAAGCTGTGGAAGCGGGTAAAATTGCCGCGTCAGATGAAAAGCAAAAAGAGGAAATTTTAAAGAAATGCCTTATGCTTATAATGAACGTGGATATGAATCTTTGTCCTCCTGAAATAGGAATGAAAATCCATGCCGTCGTAAAGTTCATTACGGGCAAAAGAGACCCTTATAAGGAAATTAAGGATTATTATAACAAACAGGGTAAAAATTTTTAGGCGGAATTTAAAAAAAAGGTTGAGGCCTCGGATGACAGGCTTTTTACGGCTATACGTTGCGCCATTGCCGGCAATGTTGTGGATTTTGGTGTAACTGCCGGGTTTAATGCCGAAAAAGATATGGATAGAGTGATGACACAGGACTTTTCATATTGTCATTACGATAAGTTTAAAAAAGTTCTTTACCGTTCAAAGACAGTAATATTTCTTGCGGATAATGTCCCTGAAACATTTTTTGACAGGATTTTAATTGAGGAGTTAAAAGGCAAAAAGGTTTATTATGCTGTAAAATCTGCCCCAATTATAAATGACGCGACAAAGGAAGACGCTCTTATCGCGGGGCTTAATATGGTATCGGATGTTATGGAGAGCGGCTCATGCGCTCCCGGAACGGTTTTGTCTCTGTGTAGTCAGGATTTTAAAAAAGTTTTTGAAAAAGCGGATATGGTAATAAGCAAGGGGCAGGGTAATTATGAGGCGCTGGAAGATGTAACAGATAAAGATATATTCTTTATGCTTAAAGCTAAGTGTAAAGTAGTGGCAAAACATCTTAAGGTTAATGTGGGCGATATTATTTTTATGTATAACAAAAAGAGGATATAAAAAATGGGATACATTTACGGGCCGGTTGTTTCAAGAAGGTTGGGGATGTCGCTTGGAATTGATGTTGTCCCTTTAAAAACATGCTCTTTTGATTGTATTTATTGCCAGCTTGCTTCGTCCTCAAAGAAAATTACAAAGAGAAAAGAATATGTTTCTGCTGAGCGAATATTGGATGAGTTCCGCGAGTTTTCTTCCAAAAATCGTGTTTATGAATGGATAACATTTTCCGGTTCCGGCGAACCCACTTTAAATATTGCTCTTGGAGACATGATAAGGGAAATAAAAAAGATTTCGTCAAAAAAGGTATGTGTTATAACAAACAGTTCGTTTTTTAAGATGGAAGAAGCAAGGCATGATCTTCTTGAAGCCGATTTGGTAATGCCGTCCCTGGATGCTGTTTCCCAGCATATTTTTGAAAGAATAAACCGCCCTTTTGAAGGTGTCACTGCCGAAGAAATTATTGAAGGGCTCGCGAAATTTAGAATGGAATTTTTCAACCGGATATGGCTTGAAATAATGCTTGTTAAAGGCATCAATGATACGGATAGGGAGGTTGAGAAGTTTGCTTACGCCATAAAAAGGATTAAACCTGATAAAATTCATCTAAACACTGTTGTAAGGCCTCCGGTTGAAACGGATGTTTTGCCGGTCGACCGGTTCACGCTTATAAAAATAGCGGATAAACTCGGGAAGAATGTGAACGTTATTGGAAACTTGCCTGAGATTCCTGAGCTTGGCTCTGGTGAAATTAGCAGAGAAGGACTTCTTTCCCTTCTTGAAAGCCATCCTGCTACCCTGGATGAAATATCAGCCTCGTTTGGAGTTTCTGTTCAGGACGCGAAGCGGATTGTAGAAGAACTGATTAAAATCCGCGGGATTAGAGTAAAGCATTTTGAAAACAAACAGTATTATATTTTTAACAGTTAGCCTGTAATCCGGCTGATTTGAATGAATCCTTTGGGCACAATCTGTTCAGATTCTTTCAATGTCAAATTTAATATTGACATCCCAAACTTCCTGTGCTAAGTTATGCCCCTGTTTGATTTCTGATTACTGTGAACAAGGGAAAGGTAAAATGAGAACTTTCGCTGCGAAAAAAATTGATGTAGAAAGAGATTGGTATCTTCTTGATGCCGAAGATAAGATTTTGGGCAGAATAGCTACCCGAATTGCGGATATTTTAAGAGGAAAAACCAAGCCAATTTATACTCCCCACGTTGATACGGGAGATTTTGTCATTGTCATTAATGCTGAAAAAGTAAAGCTTACCGGTAAAAAAAAGGAGCAGAAAGAATATATGTCCAAGAGCCCCTACCAGGGAGGGCTTAAAAAAGTTCCTTTTAAAAAGGTGATAGGTAAAAATCCGGAGAAAGTGATAATCCAGGCTGTTAGAGGGATGCTGCCTAAAAACAAGCTTAGCAGCCAGGTTCTTAAAAAGCTTAAAGTATACAGGGGCCTTGAATATCCTCACGCGGCTCAGAAGCCTAAAGTATTAACATTATCGGGAGTGGAATAAATGATTGAAGAATATCGTGCTACAGGAAGAAGAAAAACCGCGGTTGCCCAGGTGAGATTAATGCTTGGGAAAGGCAAGGTTGAGGTTAATAAAAAATCTCTGAAAAATTATTTTGGTGTAGGAGCGTTTATAAACCAGGTTGAGGGCCCCCTTACCGATACCGATAGTCTTGGTAAATATGATATAATAGTCAAAGTGAATGGCGGGGGAGATGTTGGCCAGGCTGGAGCGATAAGGCATGGAATTGCGAGGGCCCTTGTCAAAGCTGATGGGTCTTTGAGAGACTCTCTTAAAGAAAAAGCGCACCTTACAAGAGATGACAGGATGAAAGAAAGGAAAAAATACGGAAGAGCGGGAGCAAGAAAGAGGTTTCAGTTCTCTAAACGCTAGGTTACCAGAATTTTCAAGGGCAGAGGGCTATTTCCTTCTGCCCTTTTTTTGTTTTTCAACCAACTGCGGTGTTTTCAGTATGTTACTATAAGTATTGTTTTCTAATGCGAATTTTGGGATAATCATGTGCCTCATTCATATACGGATAAACCTGAACAGGGATTGGTGAATTATGATAAAAGTTTCAATTGTAGGCGCAACCGGATATACCGGGGAACAAATTATAAAGATACTTCTCAGGCATAAGGATGCTAAAATAGTATCCCTGACCGCTAAACTTGATGATGAAGTTTATATAGATGATGAATTTCCCGAACTTAAAAACCTTATTCATCAAAAATGCTGCCCTTTTGAAAAAGAAAAGGCTATTTCCGGGGCTGATCTTATATTCCTGGCATTGCCGCATACCCTGAGCATGAAATTTGCCGGGTATTTTCTTGATAAGGGGTTGAAGGTTATAGACCTGAGCGCGGATTACAGGCTGAAAGATGCTGGGGTTTATTCAAGGTGGTACGATTGCGGGCATACCGATTCAGACAATATTGAAAAGGCAGTTTACGGTTTGCCCGAACTTTATGAAGACGAAATAAAAAAGGCTGATTTTGTCGCTAATCCCGGATGTTACCCTACCAGTGTAATCCTCGGGCTTGCTCCTGTTTTGAAAGAAGGGCTGAATTCAGGTAGTGAGGTTATTATTGATTCTAAAACAGGGATTATGGGAGCAGGCAGGAAAGCGAGCCTCGCGTTTCATTTTCCGGAGTGTGAGGGGAGCGTAAAAGCGTATAGGATAGGGACCCACCAGCATACACCCGAGATGGAACAGGAACTTTCAAAAATCGCGGATAAAAACATAAAGGTTTTATTTACCCCTCACCTGATACCGATGTCGAGAGGTATTTTGAGCACTATTTATCTGACTTTAAAAAAAGAGGTATCTCTTGATAAAATTGTAGAATTATACCGTGATTTTTACAAAGATAAACCTTTTGTAAGGGTATACCCGCGAGGGAAACTGCCTCAAACAAAGGATATAAGGTCTAATAATTTTTGTGACATCGGATTCGCGTATGATAAGGCAACGGGGAAACTGGTAATAATTTCCACAGTGGACAATCTTCTTAAAGGAGCGGCGGGCCAGGCTGTCCAAAATATGAATATAATGTTCGGCCTGGAACAAACAGAAGGTTTAATTTAACCCAGCGGGGATATTTTTATGGAATTAGATTATATTAAGGTTATTTCCGGCGGTATTACAGCTCCTGTCGGATTTAAGGCGGCGGGAGGACACTGCGGCCTTAAGAAAAACGGTCAAAAGGATCTTGCGATAATTTACTCTGAGGCTGAAGAGACAGTGGCTAAAGGCGTTTTTACTAAAAATGCCGTACCCGCCGCGCCGGTTTCCCTTTCACGCGTGCGGTTACGCGACGGGAAGCTAAGGGCGATAATAATTAACAGCGGTGTTGCCAATGCCGCTACCGGCAAGAAAGGCTACGATAATGCCGATGCTGTTACACAAGAAGCGGCTTGCGAACTTGGCCTTAAGAAAAGCGAGGTCACGATGTGTTCCACAGGCAAAATAGGCGTTCCGCTTCCCGTGGAATCTGTAGCCAGGGGACTAAAATATTTATGTAAGAAACTTTCGGCGGAAGGCAATTGTTCTGCTGCCGAAGCTATCATGACCACAGATACAAGAATAAAAGAGATAGCGGCGGAGGTAACTCTGCCGAATGGCGTGATTAAAATTGGAGCTATGGCGAAGGGTGCCGGAATGATAAATCCGGATATGGCTACTATGCTCGCGTTTATAACTACTGATGCTAAAATTAGATCAAATACTTTGAAAAAAAATCTATCCGCGGCGGTGAATATTTCTTTTAACAAAATAACGATTGATGGTGATATGAGTACGAATGATACGGTAATTGCCATTGCTAATGGAATGTCAGAGACGGAAGTAAAACCAAACACCAAATCTGAAAAGATATTTTCTTCGGCCGTAAAATTTATATGTTTAAAACTTGCCGAGATGATTGTGAAAGACGGTGAGGGAGCTACCAAGTTTGTCAGGATAAAGGTGATGGGTGCGAAAAGCAAAAAGGATGCTTCACTTGCTGCCCGCGCGGTAGCCAATTCGCTCTTAGTTAAGGTTGCTCTTTTCGGCCAGAACCCTAACTGGGGCCGGATTATAGACGCGCTGGGATATTCCGGAGCGGTTCTGGTTCCTGAGGAAATAAGTGTGAATTTTGGAGATATTGAAACAGTAAAAGAAGGTGTCGCGGTGGAAGGTGCCGAATATTTGCTTAGGAAATATATGGTTCAGCGTGAAATTAATATTACCATAAATCTTGCTATGGGTGTCTATAAGGAAGAAATATGGACATGTGATATTGGCCGCAGATACATTGATATAAATGTTTGAGCTATTGTTTGTTAACTCAATGGTTTTAAAATTCGGGGGGATTTTTTGAAAGAAGCAATATCCAAAGCAGCTGTTTTAATAGAGGCAATGCCGTATATTCAGGAGTTCAGGGACAAAATTGTTGTGATAAAATTCGGCGGCAGTGCGATGTCAGATGGGGAGATAACGCGTAATGTCCTGAGAGATATTGTTCTGATGGAACTTGTCGGGATGCGGCCTGTGTTAATTCATGGTGGCGGCAGTGCCATATCTGAAGAGATGAAAAAGAAGGGCAAGAAACCTGTTTTTGCCCATGGTTTACGTGTAACTGATGGAGAAACCATAAAAATAGTTCAAAAAACCCTTTTTGAAGTGGTTAATAAAAAGCTGGTAAAGATTATCGCGGAATTTGGGGGGATGGCCGAGTCTTTGTCCGGTGAAAAAGATAAAATTATAGAGGCTAAGAAAAAGAAAGTTTTTGATCCATGGAATCCTGAGAAGGAAATTGACATGGGTTTCGCGGGGGATGTAGAGAAAGCACATGTAGCGCGTTTAAAGGATATTTGTTCCGATGGAAAAATACCTGTTATAGCTCCGCTTGGATACAATAAAAAAGACGAAACTTTTAATGTAAATGCTGATCATGCCGCCGCGGAAATAGCGGCAGCTCTAAAAGCTGAAAAAATGGTTTTTCTGACCAATGTAAAAGGAATAATGGGAAAGCGGGAAGATAAAGAAGATTATCTTATCCCTTCAATAACCGTAAAAGAGATTGAAAAGCTAAAACAAAAGAAAGTTATTACGGGAGGTATGCTGCCAAAAGTTGAGTCATGTGTACATGCTGTGAAATCAGGTGTTCATAAAACACATATTATTGACGCGAAGATACAGCATTCCCTTCTTCTTGAGATTTTTACGGATAAAGGGATAGGGACAGAAATATTAGTATAGAACAAGACAAATTAATGGAGAACATGTATGTCAACGACCACAGAATTGATAGAAGATTATAATACCTGTGTTATGCAAACATACGGATGGAATCCTATTGTTATGGTAAAGGGAAGGGGTTCCTGGGTCTGGGATAACGACGGGAAAAAGTATCTTGATTTTTTCCCGGGCTGGGCTGTTAGCGGCCTTGGCCATTGTCATCCCGGGGTTGTAAAAGCGATAAAGAAACAGGCATCTTCTCTTATACATATGCCGAACAATTTTATGACCGAGTTGCAGCCTTTGCTGGCTAAAAAAATAATACAGCACGCTTATCCGGGGAAATGTTTCTTCTGCAACAGCGGCGCGGAGGCGAATGAAGCGGCTTTAAAGCTTGCCCGTAAGTATGGTGACGTGACAGGAAGGTATGAAATTATAACCATGAAAAAGTCTTTCCATGGAAGGACGATTGCGGCGATTACCGCGACAGGCCAGGACAAATATCATAAAGGTTTTGGCCCGCTTGTTCCGGGGTTTAAATATGTGGAGTTTGGCAATATAGAGGCGCTTAAAAACGCGGTAACAGAAAAAACTGTTGCTGTAATGCTTGAACCTATTCAGGGAGAAGGTGGTATTAACATCGCGGGCAAATCATACATGGAATCTTTAAAAGCTATCTGTGATGAAAAGAATCTGTTGCTGATTTTTGATGAAATACAGACTGGTATGGGAAGGACGGGAGAGATGTTCGCGTACAAGCATTTTGGTGTTGTTCCTGATATAATGACCCTCGCGAAAACACTTGGCGGCGGAGTGCCTATTGGAGCGATTCTTGCCGGTGAGAAAATATGTAACGTTTTTAATCCTGGAGACCATGCTTCAACCTTTGGAGGCAACCCTCTCGCGTGCGCGGCGGCCCTCGCGGTTTTTAAGTTTATAGAAGAAAATGATCTTCTGAATAAAGTCGTAAAAAAAGGGGAGTATTTGGAAGGTAAACTGAAAAAGTTAAAGGATAAATATGGTTTTGTCAGGGAAATTCGCGGTATCGGGTTGATGCTGGGAATGGAACTTTCTATCAGCGGGGATAATATTTTTAAAAAATGTTTGGAAAAAGGCCTTATAATAAACTGTACGTCATCTAATGTTCTGAGGTTTGTCCCTTCGATGACTGTAACGAAATCTGAGATAAAAACCGCGATGAAAATAACAAACGAGACATTTTTAGAAATATCCAAAAAATTAAAGGGGAATGTTTAGACATGAAAAAGGTTGTTCTCGCTTATTCTGGAGGGCTTGATACTTCAGTTATCCTCCAATGGCTCAAGGAGGAGAAAGGGTATGAAGTAATTGCTTTTGCGGCGGAACTCGGACAGGGCAGTGAGCTGAGTGATATAAAGAAAAAAGCTCTTGCGTCCGGAGCTTCAAAAATTTATGTTGAAGATTTAAGGGAAGAATTCGTAAAGGATTATGTTTTTGAAATACTCAAAGCAAACGCGGTATATGAAATCAAATAT
>CBDURG010000068.1:0-10961 GCA_965369805.1 uncultured bacterium | reverse complement strand
TTACTGCCGGATATCACAGATAATTAAACAATACCCCCGTTCACTCACCGATTACGGATTGGTGATGGTTTAGTCTTGACACAGTAAATTTTATGTGGTAGATAATACGCACGTGTTCGCGCCTTGATATTAGACTTTTTGACAATTAATACAATAAATAATGGGAGGACGTTAAATGAAGGTAAAAGGGTTTTTTGCTGTAATCTTTGTTGTTTTGTTTTTTGTAGCCGGCCGAGTTGACGCGGGGGAAAATCTGTTATTAAATCCAAGTTTTGAAGAAGGGGAGCATATTGACTATTGGATAAATGATGGGAGTCCGACTTTTAACTGGGTTTCAGACTGGCATTCTCAGGAGGGAAAATGGGGATTTGGAGTGGGGAATGATGCAGACTGGGCGAAAGACAGTGCCTGGGGTGGCTGTTTTCAGGTTGTTTGTGACCCTGATGATTCTGATAATCTTTATCCGGTTACTCCCGGAGAAAAATTTACTTTTAAGATGTGGATTAAAGGAGAAGAAAATTACGGTGGAAAAGCCGCTTTAAAGTTGGAATTCTTTGATTCTGACAGAAGAATGGGAGCCGCGGGAGACCCTATAGCTTCCTTCCAAAGTGAGAGCCATACAGGATCTTTTGACTGGGTTCAGGAGACAGTTAGCGGTATTGCGCCGGAAGGCACAGTGAGTATTGTTGTCAGTGGTGTAAGTGAAAATATGCCTATAGGCCCGGTGGGAGGCTCATTTATATGGTTTGACAACGCTGGTCTTACAGTTACTTCTGTTCAATAATTGATTTTGATGTATTTTTTGTGTGCTCTTCTTAGCCGCAGGCTCTTTTGAGCCTGCGGCTGAATTTAACAAAAGCAGATATGGGAGAATGTCTTTTATAAAACAAAATACGGGTAAGGAGTAAATTAATGAATGTGTTTAGAAAAGCGCCAGGCTGTATCTTGATATTATTTGTTTCAGCTTTTTTATTCGGCAGTTCTATGCAATTGGCGGGAGCGGCAGCAGTCAAACATAGATCTGAACGTAAGGTTAAAGAATCTTCCCGTATAACGTGTAACCTTAGTGGAAAATGGGAAATTGAAGCTTCAAAGAATAAGCCGCAAACGTGGACTCATTCTATTGTTGTTCCTGGTTTAGTAGATATGGCTGAGCCTTCCATTAACTGGGAAGCTCAAAAATGTTTCTGGTACAAAAAAACATTTACGTTAACTCCTTCTCAAACCCGCAGCCACGCGTTTTTAAAGATAGGCCAGTCCAAATACGGCACAGAAGTATGGCTTAATGGAAAGTACCTCGGCAGTTATCTTGGCTGTTATACCTCTAATAAATATAATGCCACAAAAGCTATAAATTATAACGGTGAAAATATTCTTGTAGTTAAGGTTGGTCCTAAGGATGCGCTTCCGAAGAATGGTGCCGTAGGCCACGACTATGAAAAGAAATCTTTTATTCCAGGTATCTGGGGTGATGTTTCTTTAATTCTTAGCCAAAATCCGGTCATAGAAAGAGTTCAGATTATTCCCCATATTGATACCGGCACGGCGGAAGCAAGGATAACGTTGAAAAATTTGGAGAAAACGGATCAAAATATTATCCTTTCTTCAAAAGTGTTTGAGAAAGCCCTGGGCCTGCCTGTTTCAGATGAAGTTGATACAAACTGTGTTTTGGAGGCAGAAGAAGAGAAGATTTTTACAGTAACCATTCCTATATCAAAAATGCGGTTATGGTCACCGGATAATCCTTTCCTTTACCAAATGATTACAAGAGTTAAAGCTGATAATAAAGAAATGGATATTGAGTCCACAACTTTTGGAATGAGAGAATTTAAAATAATTGGTTCGGACTTTTACCTGAATGGTAACCGCATCTTTTTGAAAGGAAGCAATATAGCTTTTCACAGATTTTTGTCCGATCCTGACAGGAAGGGGCTTCCGTGGGATGAAGACTGGATTAAGAAGATTTTAGTTGATATTCCTAAAGCACACAATTTCAATTTCTTCCGCAATCATCTGGGCCAGATGTACAACAAATGGTATGATATTGCGGATGAATACGGGATGTTGATTCAGAATGAGTGGGCATTCTGGGTTATTACAGGAAGAGAGAAGCAGATAAAAAAAGAATTTACTCAATGGCTTTATGATAACTGGAATCATCCCAGTATTATTATCTGGGATCCTATGAATGAACCGCATGATGATGGGGGGATAAGCCGAAATATTATCAGAGACAAAATTATACCTGAAATGAAGAAACTTGATCCCACCCGCCCCTGGGAATGCGGGTTAAATCCCGGTGTTGATTTTAAATCGTGGGAACCGAAAGATTTTTCAGAAGATCATCCCTATATATTTTCTCTGGGTCCGGTCTTAAATAAAAACAACTTTGGCCATTCCCGATCCATAGAATGGATGGAGAACAGTGAAGAACCGACAATGTTAAATGAATTTGTCTGGTTTTGGTTAGGCAAAGACGGAAATCCTGCTTCTCTTATGGGTGATGTTATTCCACGCTGGCTTGGAAAGAACAGCACTTCTCAACAGCGCCTTGAGTATCAGGCTTTTCTTGCTTCGGAGCTTTGTGAGTTATTCAGAAGAATGGAAATAGACGGTATCGTTCCTTTTGTTTATTTGAGTATTGAGGGGGGATGTACCTCTAACTGGTTTACAGGAGATATTGCCAACCCGGGAGTAAAGCCTGTTATGGCAGCTTTAAAAGATGTTTTTGCTCCTTTTGGAGTAAGTGTTGAGCTCTGGGATAGGCATTTCTTTCCAAAAGAAAAAAGAAGTATAAATGTTTATATCTTTAATGACACTAATCAAAGCAAATCCGGTGTGTTGAATTGTAAGATAGTAAATGAGGATGGAACACGCGTCTTTTTTGAAAGCAGTTTGGAGGTAACTGTTCCACCTGTCAATAAACGCATTGAAAATGTGATTTGGACAATGCCTTCTGAAACAGGTAGTTACTATCTTAGAGCAGAGCTTATAGAGGATTCAAAAGTAGCGGCAGCAAGCAGGAAGATAGCCCATGTCTTTAAGCTGATTATTCCGGATAATCTATCATCAGGCAAAATTATGGTCTATGACCCCGATGATGAGATATTAAATTACCTTACCTCAACAGGCTTGAAGAATGTCAGTAATTACAATAGCAGTAAGTTATCCGGACAGGATATTTTAGTTTTAGGAGAAGGAGCATTATTGGATAAAAACTATAAATCCCGCATAGAAGAAATTACCGGTTTTGTAAAGAATGGGCACAGTGTGATTATAATAGAACCAAGCTATGGTATTAATAATAATTACGAAAAGAAGGAATATCCTTTGTTTTCTGATTTGGGAATAGAGATGAATAGGCGTGAGGACAAGCACAGTGACGGTTATGATTCTTATTGTTTCGCGGAGGATATGAGTTTTCCTTTGTGGAATAATATTGATAAAGAACATTTAAAGATGTTTAATGGCGGTTGGGGTGGTGAAATGATTTCACAGTGTGATGTGAATCTTAAGAACATCAGGACAACAACATTGGCTAAAAGCGGTATGGGTTTAAAATGTCATAATGTGATAGAAGCTTTCTGGGGGAAAGGTGTAATTGTTCTCTCGAGAATCCAAATAAGGGGCAGACTTACTGAAGAGTCAGACCCGGCTGTAGATTTGTATTCAAGGAGAGTAGACGTGATAGCTCAGCAGTATCTGCTGAATTTACTTGCCACATATTTAGATACATCCAATAATCTTGATCGAATGAAGGAAAAAGTTCCCTTTTATATAAAAAGCGCGGATGTTTCTTCCATGCAGGATAATAATTCAGAGTATTCACCTGAAAGAGCAATTGACGGCGATATGAGTACCCGCTGGAGCAGCCAGCAGAAAGATCCTCAATGGATTGCCCTTGATTTTGGCGAAGCCATGAGTTTTAGTAAGATTATTTTGCATTGGGAAGCGGCTTATGGCAAACAATATGAAATCCAGATATCAGACGACGCAAAAAACTGGAAAACTATCCATACAGAATCAAATAGCGATGGAAAGTCCGATGTTATCAAGGTTAAACCGCAGAAGGCTAAATATATGAGGGTTTTCGGCACTAAGAGGGGTAATAATGAGTGGGGTTATTCATTGTGGGAGATTGAAGTGCATTAATGAAAAAAGGGTGTAGGGTCAAGGGTGTGGGGTGTAGGGAAAAATTTTATATTCCCTGGAACCTAGAGCTTGGAACCTGCAACCAAATATACGATTCAAGAGATAGTGCGTAGCGTAGCCTCTCCGGAGGGGGCCAGATAACACTATATATCCATGGGCTAAAACAATGAAGGATAAGTTTTCAATGAAAATTCCAAGAAAAACAATTAAGGCTATTTTAATATTGGCGTTTACACTTCTTTCTTTATGTCATATTAATGCGAACGCGGAAAATAATCCCAAGAAGATTCTTGATGGTTTTAATAAGATAAATGAATGGAAAATGTTCCAGTCGGAAGGAGTGGGATTTGATTTAGTTCCAAGCGAGGGTTTTACGGGAAATTGCATGCGTTTAGATTTTGATTTTACCAAGCGCAAAGGCTATGTTGTTGTTTCTAAAGAAGTTAATTTTCCATTGCCTATGGATTACAAATTTATTTTTTATATTAAAGGTGATTCACAGGACAATAACCTTGAGTTTAAGTTGATGGATGATAAAGGGGATACTTATTGGAAAAAATGGGAAAATTTTAAGTTTACCAGTGAGTGGAAGAAGATAGTTTTAAGCAAGAGGAATGTAGCTTTTGGATGGGGCCCTGGAGGCGGCGCGGGATTAAAAGAAATTCGAAAAATTGAATTTGCTATCTCATGCGGAGAGGGCGGTAAAGGGACAGTATCTATTGATGAATTGTCTTTTATCGGTTTTAAAAAGGTAGCTTCGGATATCAAAATGGAAGCTAAATCGTCTTCCTTTAAAAACAATAAATGTAAGCCAAAAAACGCGGTAGATGGGAACTTGGAAACTTTCTGGGAAAGCAAGCCTTCCGACCCCCAGTGGCTTGATATTGATTTGGGAGAAGTAAGAAAATTAACAGGTGTAGTGTTGTATTGGGGAAAATCGTACGCGAAAGCTTATGAGATGTTAGTTTCAGAAGACGGTAAACATTGGAACTCGATTTATGCCACGGTGACTTCCGATGGTGTAGTGGATGATATTTATTTTAATAGTACAAACGCCAGATTTCTAAAGATATTAGGGAGAAAGAGAACTCTTCGCTATGGATACAGTTTACGTGAAGTGTTGGTTAGGACTGATGATGAAGAAATTTCCGCGGAGGCTTCATCTTCAAAAAGGTCCAAAAAGGCACAGAAAGCTTTAGACGGCAGGATAAATACTAACTGGCATAGCAGGTCAAAAGACAAGCAGTGGTTCAAAATTGATTTTCGTGAGCAAAAGGAAATTGGAGGATTATTTATTCATTGGCATAAGGATTATGCTGAATCCTATGATATATCTGCTTCAGATGATGGAAAAGAGTGGTTTACTATTTATACTACAGATAAAGGAAATGGCGGAAAAGATAAGATATTTTTTGAAGAGACACAAACTCAGTTTCTTAAAATTGAGCTGGAAAAAAGCGCTACAAGAAAAGGTTTTGGCATAAAAGAAATTGAAGTCAAAGCGCCGGCAGAAGATGACGCATTAGAAAAAAAATATGAGATAGCCGCGCAAGAATCCCCGCCGGGATATTATCCCAGGTGGTTGACCAAAGAACAAGCCTACTGGACAATAGTTGGTGTTTCTGACGATGATAAGGAAGCCCTTCTGTGTGAAGACGGAACTATAGAGCCTCATAAGAAGGGTTTTAGCATTATGCCGTTTTTATATTTGGACGGTAAGCTTGTTACCAGGGAAGATGCCAGAGTAACCCAGTCTCTTGAAAAAGGTTATCTTCCTATTCCAGCTGTAGAGTGGGACTATAAAAATGTTATTATGGAGGTGAAACTGTTTGCTTATGGTAAACCGGAAGAATCAATTGTATACGCACGCTATAGAATTAGAAATGATCGAAAAGAAAAAATCAGCGGCAAACTGTTTCTAACTATCCGTCCGTTTCAGGTATACCCGCCCTGGCAGTATATTGGCGGATTTTCTCCTATTTATAACATCCAGTATAAAAACCATGTCATTGAAATTAATGATAAATATAAGATTTTTCCCTTAGTAAAACCGGAAAGATTTGGGGTGCAGCCGGGGTTAGTGCATGTTGATAATCTTCCTGAGGGAGATATTGTTAATATAATAGAAAATGGGGAATTGCCGCCTAAAAAGGATTTATCGAATAATGCCAACTGGGATTCTGCTGACTGGGATGCTTCGGCGGCCATAGAGTATAGTTTTGACTTGAAACCTGAGGCTTCTAAAGAATTTTTTGTAGCTATTCCGCTTCATGATAAAGAGCCGGATTTGAAAGCAAGGAAAAGATCAGGCAAGGCGAGGGCAAAGTTTAGGAGAATGCTTAAGGAAACTATCACTTTCTGGGAGGCCGAAGTAAACAGGGTTGAAATAGATATTCCCGAGGTTGATATAATAAATACTTTTAAGTCTAACATCGCCTATAACCTGATAACCAGGGACAGTTTTGGTTTTCAGCCGGGTTCGAGGAATTATGATAAATCCTGGATACGGGACGGCGGGATTGTTGGATCTATTCTGTTAAAGCTGGGGTTTACCGACGAAATGAAGAAATTTATTGATTGGTATACCTCTTATCAATATGAAACAGGGGAGATTCCTCCAATAGTACGGCCAGTGGAAGGCCCTGAGCCAGTGGATGAATATGATAGCCAGGGAGAATTTGTTTTCACTATTTTGCAATATTATCTTTTTTCTAAAGATAAGGAGTGGCTGGAGGGTAAGCTGCCAAATGTTATTAAAGCGTTGGAATATCTGGTTTATTTAAGGAACCAAAGGCTTACTCCTGAATATAAGCAGACACCCGAAAAGAGGGTCTTTTATGGGATATTGCCGGATTCTATCAGCCATGAGGGGTATGTTCCTCCTGTTCATTCTTATTGGGATAATTTCTGGGCATTAGAAGGCTGGAAAGCGGGGAAAGAGATTGCAAAGATATTAGGCAGAGATGATTTATCCAGATGGGCCGAAGGTGAATATCAAGGTCTTAAAAAATCTTTTTATGAATCGCTAAAACTGGTGATGGAACAGAAGAAAATCAATTATATTCCCGGGTGTGTTGAAAAGGGTGACCATGATGCTACAGCTACAGCTATTGCCGTAATATATTGTGAGGAACTGGAGAATTTGCCTCAACCCCAATTAGAAAATACCTTTAATAAATATTATATTAATTTGCGCAGAAGAATGGCTTCTACAGCAAGATGTATTTTTGGGCCTTACGAACTGAGAACCGCCACGGCTTTTATTTATATGGGACAGAAATCAAGAGCGCTTACTTTATTGAGATTTTTGTTAAAGTATCGTCAACCTGCCAGCTGGAATCAATGGGCGGAAGTAATCGACAGTGACTACCGAGCTCCTTTCTATCTTGGCGATATGCCTCATACCTGGGTTGGGGCCGAATACTTGAATGCCGTAAGGAGTTTATTTGTTTATGAATTAAATAATAGATTGATTTTAGCTCACGGCGTGGATAAAAATTGGTTAAAAGATGGTATCTCAATAAAAAATATGCCGACATATTATGGGAACATAAATTATAGTATTGAAAAAGAGGAGAATATTTTAAGGGCTAAATTTGAAGGGGACGCAACCTCGCCGCCGGGCGGTTTTGTCTTTAAAATACCGTTGGCCGCTAAAGTCAAAGAGGTAACGGTTGTTGAAGGAATATCTGATGTTTTTTCAGAGGGTGAGGTGGTGTTTTATAAATTGCCGGCTGAAATAAATGTTTTTTATAAAGATTAAAGTAAAATAATAAAGAGGTAGATGAGGCAATAAATGAAAAAGGTATGTTTTTTCCTGTGTTCACTTTTTTTAATAAACTTATTTAATATAGAATTAACCATTGCTCAAGAAGATAATCTATTGCTGAATCCAAGTTTTGAAGATGGAGAAAACCATTTTGATTCTTGGACGGCAGAAGGGATTGCTACTTATATTTGGCCCCAGCCCTGGCATGCTTATAAAGGGAACTGGGCATTTGGTATAGGCAATGATTTAGAATGGGCCTATGATGACAGCTGGGGACGTATTTTTCAAGTTCTACTTGATCCAGGTAACCCGCAAAGTTTATTTCCTGTTATTCAGGGAGATACATTTACTTTTGAAATGCGATTGATGATTGAAGAAGGTTATAGGGGCAAAGCCGGCTTAAAAATTGATTTTTTTGACTATGACAGGCGATTGGGGTTTAAGGGTAAACCGTTAGCTTCTTTGCGAAGTGGAATTTGCAAAGACAAGAATATGGGACAATGGTTGAAGTATACAGTTAAAGGCCTTGTACCGGAGGGGACAGTTAGTGTAGCTGTTTTTTGTATGAGTGAGGATATGCCTAAAGGAAGTAAATATGTTTTTTTTGATGCCGGAGTTGTTACAATTACTCCGGCTCTTTTATTATAACCTTCTTAAATAATCGAAGAAGAAAATCAGAAAGGAGTTTCAAAAAGTTATGCTTGCTATGGATAACATTAAAAAAGAAGATATTCCCAAATATCTTAAAGAGCAGAGAAGATGTCCTGTATGGAATACTTTTGATGAAATACGCGGACTTGTAGGGGCAGAGGGCTCTAAATGTAAAACGATTGTGGGCAGAGACGGTTCTTTTGCTCCTGATCCTCACCCCCACCTGATTACTTTTTGGGTTTATAATCATGACGAAGAAGAACTATACACTCCTGAGTTGTTTGAAACGCGCTGGGATCTGGAAAATGGAAGATTGCCCATATCGATAGCAAAATGGGAGAAGTCGGATATAGAAGTGACAACAACTGTTTTTGCCAATGAAATTAAGACTGGTGAGAGTTTGATAAATTTCGCGAGAACGTCCATTAAAAATAAAGGAGATAAAGAGAGAAAATTATCTCTCTTCGCGGTTATCCGCCATTCCGGGCTTTCAAGGAGAAGAGATGTACAAGGTGTTAAAGAAATAGAGTGTGATGGCAATAGTTTTATAAGAGTAAATAAAAAGGTGGGGTTGTGCTTAAAGAAAAGGCCGGATGATTTTGGCGCCAGCACTTTTAAGGACGGAGATATTTGGGAATTTGCGAAAGGTGGATTATTGCCCTTGGATAAAAAGGTAACAGATGAACTCGGGTATGCCAGCGGCGCGGCTGTTTATAGGTTTATATTAAAGCCGGGGGAAGAGGAAACCTATGATTTTGCGGTGCCTTCCGGAATCGAAGAAGATAATAGTGATCCGATGAATATAATAAAAGATTTTGACTTAACTTCTAATCTCAAAAGTGTAAAAAAATATTGGCAGGAACGAATTCCTTTAGAATTAAACTTGCCTGATAAAGAATATTCGAACTGTTTATATTCTTCAATATATTATATTTTAATGAATATGACGGGAAAAGAACTTTGGCCGGGGCCTTATTTTTATGATGGCTTTACCCTCCATGATTCGGTGGAAATGGCAGACGCGCTAAATAAGGTTGGCCTGAGCGAAATTACAAAAGGGGCACTTTCATATTTTGATTATAAGGACGATGATCCATATATAGATGGACTTGGCGGCAGCATTTACGCTTTTTATGAATATTATCGTATTACCGGAGATAAGAAATGGTTGGGAGAAAAATACCCTCAAATGCTTCGGGATTGTAAAAGGCTCAAATCTTTGCGAGCTAAACAGTTGACGGATGACTTGAAAGGCGGGCCTGTTTACGGGTTGCTTCCCGAGAGTGTAAGCCAGGATAATTTTACCAGGAAAGCTCATCTGTATGTTGATAACTGGTGGGGGATTATCGGGATTAAAGCAGCACTTGAATCAGCTAAAGTTTTAAAAGAAGAAGATGATGTTACATGGCTTACCGGTGAGTATAAGGATTTTCTTGAATGTCTTATTAACAGTTTTAAGAAAGTCATGAAGCGGGAGGAAGTTTCCTATATACCTGCTTTTGCCGATTACTGGCCGCCGGACGAAAGGGTTGTAGATAATGAACACCGTATTTTGGGTGAGACACAGATGGCATGGGCTCACCGCCCGGCACTTTTTCCGGGCTTGGGTTTGGGAATACCTGTTCCGTTGGATTTGCTTAAACAGTCGTATCAAGATTACTGGAAAAAGAGTGGACAGTTTTCAAATTATGACGGCGGGTGGTACGTAGAATATGAAGAATACTTCTGGGGTTACAATGTTATGCTGGCGCATGCCCCTCTTTTTCTAAAGATGGAAGATGTAACTTTGAAAAATATGGAATGGAGTATTAAACATCAATCTTGTCCGGGCGGCTGGATGGAGGCAATGAATACCCGCCTTAATGAACAGGGATTTAGAGAGATAGGCTATGGTGTGGTGTGTGATATTCCGCATGGTTGGTCCGCGGCGCATTATGTCCTTACATTAAGAGATATGCTCCTAAGGGAAGAGAAGGGAAAGCTTGTTCTTTTATCCTGTGTGCCTGAAAGCTGGCTGGAGGATGGTAAGATAATAGAGGTAAAAAAAGCTTCTACTCATTTTGGCGGGGAGGCGAATTTTTGCCTTGAGAGCCATTTAAACGAGAAATTTATAGAACTGGTATTGGATTTCGAAAGAGTTCCTCCGGAAGGATATATTTTAGTATCACCTCTTAAAAAGGATATAAAATCTGTTAAAATAGATGGAAAAAAATGGGAGAATTTTGAAGAAAAAAGAATAAATATCCCATCGACAGCCAGGAGAGTCCTGGTATATTATTAATGGTCATTTCTAAATGTGATTGGCCATTGGTGCCCCATTTGTGCAAATCTTGACAATGGATATTTTATGTGCTAGACTGCTATTCTTTTTCTAATCGTCTGTTCTTGA
>CBDURG010000067.1:0-11175 GCA_965369805.1 uncultured bacterium | reverse complement strand
TACTTCCATCTGTTTCCCGGAAATAACGCCTTTTCTCCCCATTACGGAGATGGGTTTTGCTTTTCCCTCGCAGTTAATACGGATTTTTATATCTTTTGCCATAAGTGTAATTGCTTCGCCAATCTCCTGAGCGAAGATCTCAGGAAGGTCATCGCTGTTACAGGCAAAGTATGAATTACCTCCGCCTTCCTCTGCCAGAGAAGTCATTAAATCTTCGTTATAATCCAGGCCGACTCCAATGGTAGTTATGTTTAGGCCGTCCCTGTTTAATGATTTTCCGAGGCGTGCAAGCTCATTCGGTGATTGAGGCCCTACATTTGCCAAGCCGTCGGAAAGAAGAATAATTCTATTAATATTTTTATCTGATGCATACTTCATTATTTCAGAAGCGCCAAAGGTTACTCCTCCATAAAGAGCTGTTGATCCTCCGGCTTGGATATTCTTAATTAAAGAAATAATCCCGGCTTTATTTCTAACGTATTGCGCGGGGATCAGGATCCGGGGTGAGGAGTCATATACAACGAGAGAAAAAATGTCATTTTTAGTCAGCCTTTCTACAACTTCTATGGCTCCGATTTTTGCGTTCTCCATCTTATTTTGGCTTCCCATTGAACCGGATTTATCCAGCACTATGGCAACGTTAAGCGGCAGGCGTTCCTGTGGAACGTAGAGATCATCTGAGGAAAGCCCGACTTTTACCACCACCCTGTTGTCATCGCCCGCCAGAATAACCGGTTTATCCAGATTCGAGTAAACCTTAACCCTTCCGGGCTGGTTCGCATAAGATTGAGGAATAACAAAGAATAAACTTGCAAGAACAAAAATAGCAATGTGTTTCATTTTTTTCTCCTTTTTTTATTTATTTTATTCTTTTATTACAGGGATTCTGTGTTCTGTCGCTTTATCCGTATAACCCCCTGGATTTTGAGGGAACGCCGCCAGGTGTATAACCGCATTTCTGTATACCAGGGCATTTGCGTTTATTTCGTTGTCCAGGATAGAATATTCAAGCCCTAAGGCAACAGCTGACTTTTTAGAATATCTTTTGTCGTGAATTTTGCGTAGGAATGCTATTGCGGTATTCTGTGTGATGGAACCGGAGCTTTCGCTGCTTATTGCGGACAGGGCAGATGCCCTTAGAATTTTTATCCATGTTCTTTTGAAAAGTTCCGGGTTAGCAAAAATATCTGCGCTGACTATCTGTCCGCCGATTCCGACAATGACACCGACAGTATCATTATGAAGCTGAGGAATGCTTTTCATTTTTCTTTCATAAGACGCGATTTCCTGTTCTATCTCTTTATCTTCGCAGACATCCTGGTAGTTGCTTGTGCCTGACTGCACGTTCATTTTTCTTGCTACTTTTGCTACTGTACTCCAGATATTACTCTGGGATTCTTCTGTTGCACATTGAGCTTCCGCGCGCAAAGCACTGGTTCCCAGATTTTTTTTACTGTAAAAACCTGTTGATTCGGATTGCCATCTTCCCTGCTCGACACAATACACAGGTAAAACAACATGTTTACTTCCAGGGCCTAACAGCACGTCTCTTCCCACAATCCTGTCCTGTTTACAGCCAGTAAGTATTTCTCCTCCCATGATATAGATAGTTTTGTTTGAGAGGTTTCTAAGCCGGACTTTGGGAACCTGTCCTCCCTGCAGTTCTGTTATCTCCAGCCATCTGTTTTTAAAGGCTTCTTCAAGCGTGACATAAGGGGTCCAGTCTTTAATCTTTGTGTTGTACACAGGAATAATGGTTAGGTTTTGGTAATAGACAGGTTCTCCGACTTCAAGGGATTCAACAAGATTCTTTATATTCCCGGTGCCGCTTGCATAGGCCCCGTGTGAGCTTATTGCAAGGGCGGTAAAAAGAACAACCAGAAAACATATGATCCTTTTCATAAAACACCTCCTCCTGATTTGAGATTCTCGCTTTCACATCTGTAAAAGCTTTTATAGTTAATTAAATAACATAAGTCAGGAGGGGTGTTGTCATAGGGATGTAAATGTTTTGTAAAAGAATTGTAAAAAAGAAGAAAAATTAAACACAAATATAGTAAAAGCAGACAAATTAGATTCTCTCAGAGAAGAAAAACCAGGCCCATTGTAACAGGAGAAGCTCTTTCAAGTTACTTTTTTCTAATCTTATGCAATACCTGGTACGCTATGGCCTGTAATGGAATAGACCTGCTGCTAACAACTTCAAGAGTACTAGGCACTTTATGTGATAACCATGCGGACAGCAAGAGGTTAAGCGCGGCACCAATAATAAAATATATAACCAGGTATATTATTACCATAAGCAGTGTCTGAAAAAATATTAATCCAAGTTCTTTATATGCCAGGCGGAAAAAATACCATATAAAAGAGATTATAAGGGCAGAATAGAGAAAAATTATCCCCCAAACGTCAGTTCCCGTAATAGCGGCAAAAGACATTAGAACTGTAAAAATTACTGCGGCAAGTATCTGAAATAAAATAAATTTTATTTGAAAAATACAGGCGGTTGAAAAAGAAACCCTCCGCTTTATAGATATCTTAACGAAAAGTTTGATATATAAAGCGTTTATTAACCACTGAATTATTATTACCGTTAAAAAAATAGCAATAAAAAGGCCCGTTGTTTGTGAAAAATTTTCCTTAATGATTAACTGAAGCTCTTTAAATTCTTTGGCGTCGGCAGTAAGCCCTTTTTTCTGTATTTCCCTGAGGCAGGTATAAAGATCGTTATCTTTTTTATTGCTTAGATCGGATAAAAGATTTTTTGCTTCCTGATAACTGATAAAATTATCTTCAAACTTTTCTTTTTTATTCCTGGCATCCTCTAATATTTTTTTACTTAGTTCTGTATCTTCGCGAAATGTATCCTCAAGCCGGCTTTCTGTTTCTTTAGTTAAGTTTTCACGGGGGATTTTTACCTGCCCGTCGCTCACTTTAACAGTTATGTAGCTGTCGTTTACTTCCTGGATAATGCCCCGAATATCACCTCCATTTTTCAGGCGGAATGTTCCTCCATGGCAGGGGTTGCCGGAAAGAATATTTAAAAATAGAACGCCTGAAAGAAATAATATTAGTTTTTTTGAATGATCCATTTCTAAATTGTCCAGAAAAACTGTTATTAAAAATGGCAGAAGCTTACTCGCTTATGCTTATTGGTTGGATGCCTCTTATATGTATTAACATCCTGGTATCTTCAATGGAATATTCTAAATTGTCCAGATCAAGGGTGTCAGGAAGGATTCTAACCAGGCTTATGCTTTCGCGCGGAATACACAATGTTCTTCTCTGCTTATCGATTCTTGGTTTTTGTTCTCCCTTGGCTAACGTGAAAAACTTCCCTTCAACTTTTATCCAGCTATTGTTCATATCAAAAACTCTACCAACAAATATCCTGGTCTTTTGATCCTGGGCAAATCTTTTTAATCTTATTTTTACTTTTTCGCCTTTAAACATATTAAATACCCCTTGAATTTTAATTTTAAGTAATTTTATTGAAGCGTTATTTTATCACAGATTTTCACCAAAGCAAAAACTATTCAACTCAAAGCTATCGTGAATTTCCGGTTTCTTCTGGAATACGCAAAAGAAAAAAGATACCAGTGGCAACAAACAGAATCAGGCTGAGACAAGCCAGGCGGTATCCCCATTGCCCAAATTTGGAAAGATATAGCAGAATCAATCCCCAGTAAAGAGGGCCCGCTATAGCGGAGAGATAGCTTACAAAATTTACCAAACCGAAAATTTCACCGATTTTCTCCTTAGGAAAAAGGTTTACGACTAAAGCCCTAAGAACTACCCAGATTGAACCCAAACTTATACCTCCCAGAGCACCGACAACCAGATAAAAGTCAGGGGTTAGAATTCCTCCCGCCAGAAGAGTTATTCCCCAGAGGAAAAATATCCCTATCAGAGACCGCCTGTATCCCATATAGTCGCTTATAAACCCGGAGAGAATGCTGCCCAGGATAGCGAACATGGCCGAAAATGCAATCAGGTTTATTATTTGGTTTTCCGTCAGGCCAAAGGCTTTATCGGCATAAACGGACATAAAAAGGATTATTACATTAACCGCACATACCCCGAAGAAAACGGCCGTTAAAACGTTTGGAAGGCTTTTTTGTTTGCCGTCAGTAATAGTTGTTTTTAATTTTTTAAAAATTTCAAACAGTATCTTTTTCCTGAAAAAAGAGGACAAGTTTATTTTAGGCGCGGAAGAGGGCTCTTTTATGAAGAACATGCAAGGTAGGGAAAAGATTAAAAATAGAATGCCCGTGGGAAGAAAAACCGCATGATAACCTTTCTCCAATATTATGGGTTTAGTAAGGTGCAGGGCTAAAATAGCCCCCGCGTATCCAAACATTCTTCCCAATCCTGAAACCAACCCAATTTTTTTTCCGGGGCTGACATATATTATCAGGGAATTATAAAAAACTATTGCTGTCTGACATCCAAAATTTGCTATGGCAAAGAAGAGCAATCCTAAGAGAATATTCTCAGATGCCCCTAAAAGAATAGTGAATATAACAGCGAGAACCGTAAAATATATCAAAAAGGGTTTGTATTGTTTCCTTGCATCTGAAATTGCCCCCAGAATGGGTGCCGAAAGCGCTACAAAAAACATGGAGATGCCAAAGGTCAGGCTGTAAAATATTTCCGGGCAGTTTTTCTCTATGGTTACCCAGCGCACAAAATACAGGGAGACTACATTCAGGGCGAAAAACTGGTTCGCTAAGTCATATAGCGCCCAGGATAGAATTACAGAGATATTTTTTTTATCTTCTCTGTCATGTTTTATTATGTTTTTTTTCACTTTTTTAGAAACAGTTGCTATCTTTACTTTCCCAGAATCTTACATCTAATATCATGACTATTTTCTTCTATGATTATGATATTAAATATTTTTAATATAACAAAGGATTTTTTTAGAAATGGAGCGGGTGATGGGAATCGAACCCACACTGCCAGCTTGGGAAGCTGGAGCACTACCACTATGCAACACCCGCATTGTTTGTATATGCTGTTTCGCTTCGCAAAACAAATCGCTGAGGACTATAGTCTGTGTCCTATATAATTTTTTACTTTCAAAGCGAAAGTTCAGGTTCATCAAAATGAGAAAATTTCTTGAATTCTTTATAGCGCGATATAATACCATCAAGATTTAGAGATTTCAATCTTTCCAGGCTAAAATCTTCAACGTTAAATGAAGCCATTACACTTCCGCAGATCATTGCCTGCCTGAGAGTCTGTTCGTCAATTTTATTTAGTTTGTCTATATAACCCACAAAACCCCCCGCGAATGTGTCCCCCGCTCCTGTGGGGTCATAAACGGTTTCAAGGGGATATGACGGCGCGCTGAAAATCCCATGGTCTGAAAAAAGAAGAGCGCCATGTTCGCCTTTCTTTATCACACAGTATTTTGGCCCCATCTTTAGCAGTCTAATGCCCGCTTTGATAAGGCTTGCTTCTTCTGTAAATTCCCTCGCTTCAGAATCATTCATTATAATGATGTCAACCTTGGAAACCAGTTTTTCAAGAGGCTTCTTTTTGATTTCAATCCATAGATTCATGGTATCGCAGATAACAAGATTAGGCTTATCCACTTTATTTAAAATATCAAGCTGTAAATCAGGGTCTATGTTCGCGAGAAAAATAGTGCCGCATTTTTTATAATCATCCGGAATTTTCGGGCAAAAATTCTCAAACACATTAAGATGAGTTGCTTTTGTCTGTGCGACATTCATGTCAAATTCATATTCACCTACCCACCTGAATGTTTTTCCATCAGCAACTTCTATCCCCCTTGTGTCAATTCCTCTTGCCTTAAGGAGAGCGGTATGTTCTTCTGGGAAATCCTTTCCCACAACACCAACCATTTTTACGTCTGTGAAAAAGCTTGCCGAGTAGGAGAAATATGTCGCTGAGCCTCCGAGAACCTCTTTTCTTTCTCCAAAAGGTGTTTTTATTGAATCAAGAGCTATTGAACCAACTACAAGGATTGACATCTTAAAAACCTCCGGTTTTTTTCGTACTGAGTATTATATTTACTATATACTGCTTTTATACTATTTACGGCTTTTACCGTCTTTCATGGAACAGTATTCACCGCACATTGTACAAATATCGCGTGTCAAAGAAAGATTATTTTTCCTCATCTTTTCGGCTTTTTCAGGGTCAATCGCGTATTTAAATTGTTTTTTCCAGGATCTTTTTTTTCTGAATTTAGAGATTTTATCATCAACTTCTTGTGCCCCTGGTATTCCTTTTGCTATGTCTGCCGCGTGGGCAGCTATGCGCGAAGCAATTACACCCTTTTTAACATCACTTTCATCAGGAAGTTTAAGATGTTCTGCGGGAGTAACATAGCAAAGCAAACTTGCTCCTTTCCAGGCAGCTAGAGCTCCACCTATCGCGCTTGTAATATGGTCATATCCCGGGGCAATATCCGTTACAATCGGCCCAAGGACATAGAATGGCGCCCCCTTGCAAAGGGATTGTTGAAGTTGCATGTTTTCTTCAATCTGATTTAATGGAATATGTCCCGGGCCTTCTATCATAACCTGAACCCCGTTTTTAAGAGCGTGGGACGCGAGTTCACCAAGGATTATAAGTTCCTGTATCTGAGCTCTGTCAGTGGCATCTTTTAAGCATCCAGGCCTCATTGCGTCTCCAAGACTTAAAGTGAGATCATATTTTTTTGCTATTTCAAGAAGCCGGCCATAGTATTCATAGTAAGGGTTTTCCCTGCCGTTGTGTATCATCCATTTCGCGGTTATCGCGCCTCCCCTGCTCACGATGTCCATTAACCGCCCCTGTCTGTTTAACCTTTCAAGGCTGGCCATGTTAAGCCCGCAGTGTACGGTAATAAAATCAACACCGTCTTTCGCGTGTTTTTCAATTGCATCGAAGAAATCGTCGACAGTCATTTTGAGAAAGGATTCTTTTTTGACTGTTGAATTTACCGCTGCCTCGTACACGGGAACAGTACCCAAAGGAAGAGGAACTGTTTTAAGAATCGCTTTCCTTATTTTTTCCAGGTTACCACCGGTACTTAAATCCATTATAAAATCAGCACCGGCTTTATACGACGCGACAGCTTTCTTCTTTTCTGTATCCAGGCTGCAGGATTCAACAGAAGTTCCTATATTCGCGTTTACTTTAACTTTTAGAGATTGGCCAACAGCACAAACTTCAACCTTTCTTTTGCTTCTTGAATTTTTTGGAATTACAATTTTTCCCGCTTTAAGCTCTGAAAAAAACCTCTTTTTATCGATTTTTTCAATACTCAAAGCTCTTTTAATTGTCTGGGTAAGAATCCCTTTTTTTGCCGCTTCTAATGTATTCAATTTCTAAATCCTCAATTTCACTATAAAGTTTTTTCTTAAGAATTGATGGCCGGGAGAGAATTTCACTGGCCGGGTTTACTTCCTTTTATTTTTTTTATAAACTCAGTGGTTGACTTTCCGGAGATATATTCTATGGCAATAGTTTTTCCCCCGTTTTTTTCAACGATATCTTTACCTATAATATTTTCGACTTTCCAGTCGCCGCCCTTTACAATAACATCCGGTTTTACGGCTTTTATAAGTTCAAGCGGTGTTGGTTCATCAAAGATTATTACTTCATCTATACATTTAAAGGCTTCAAGGATTTCTTTTCTTTCATCCTGAGAAACAAGAGGACGGCCCGAACCCTTGATTTTTACTACGGAAGAGTCGCTGTTAAGGCCAACCAGCAGGCAATCCCCGCATTCGCGCGCCTTTTTCAGGTATCTTATATGCCCCACATGAATGAGATCAAAACATCCATTGGTAAAGGCAATTTTTCTGTTTTGGCTTTTGTATATTTCAGCAATCCTGGAAGCTTGATTAAAATCAGTCATTTTATTTTCCGAAGAGTTCGTCCTCTACTATTTTACAGATTATGTGAATTATTACGCTGTGGGTTTCCTGAATTCTGGCGGTAATATCAGAGGGAACAATAATAGATAAATCGGATATATCTTTGAGTTTCCCACCGTTTCTTCCAATCAGAGAATAAACCCTGATACCTTTTGAAGAAGCCGCGAGCGCGGCGTTCAAGACAGCTTCAGAATTACCACTTGTGGAAATAGCCAAAAGAATATCCCCCTGTTTTCCAAGGGCTTTTACCTGCTGTTCATAGACTTTATCAAAAGAATAGTCATTTGAGACAGCTGTCAGTATTGAGGCATCTGTTGAAAGCGCTATTGCTGAACATGGCTCTCTGTCTTGTTCAAATCTTACTACCAGCTCTGTTGCCATATGCTGAGCATCTGCCGCGCTTCCGCCGCAGCCGCATAACATCAGTTTCCCGCCCGCTTTGAGCGTGGAAATAATTCCTTCAACAACATTTGAAATATCATCCTGGAGTTTTGTTGAGCTGTGCTTCATCGTCACAATGGTTTCATCGAAAGTCTTTTTTATAAGGTCATCATACTTCATTTGCCGAATTATCCTCCTCAAAAATATTTCTATCCTCTTTCATGTTTGTTTTTACCGGAACAATTTTTACAATGTTTACCTCTACCGCGGATATATTATCTACGCCGAGAATAGCTTGAGCTTTTTCTTTTATTACTTTCTGAATCTGATGCGCGACAGAAGGAACATTGGATCCCGCCCAGATTAAGAGTTTCAAAACTATGGTGATGCCTCTTTTTGATGTTTTAACGCTTGAAGAAATACTTTTTACCTCTTCGAATTCAAAGCTGACCTTCGCGACCAAATCCTGAATGGTTTGGACCGATATGGTTACTTCCCCTTCAGGATTGCTGTAAGCAATCGAGCGCGGAGTTCTTTTCCGGTATATAAAAGCAAAAAGGACATACAGTGCGGAAAGTATAAGCCCTATTCCACAAAGGCCGGAATAAAAACCTAATTTAAGGCTGCTGAAAATGTTTTTCACAATGTTCGCGACCTGGTCTTCTGAAACTCCGAAGTGAAGCCATACCGCGATTAGAAAAATACCGGCTATTAACGCGGCTATTGTATAAAGGAATTTAATTAATCCTGACAAAAACCTCATTTACCGATTCTCCTCTTTGTTCTTATCTTCGGGAAGCCTTACGCCCTGAATGATTATATTAACCGCCTTAACGTTGTTGCCGGTTAATTTTTCAACTTTATCCTTTACCTTTTTTTGGATTTCCCCGGCAACTTCGGGTATTTTTATACCATAATCAACAACAATTGAAATTTCTATGGTTACGCAATTGTCAACAAGCTCTACTTTAATTCCCTTATCCCGAGCTTTCTTGCCGAGGATTTCAGCAATTCCGCCTACCAGGCTTCCGCTCATGCTTGCAATCCCCGGAACCTCAGCCACGGCTAAGGCGGCAATTGTAGCTATGACATCGTTATGAATTTTTGTTTCTCCAAACGAATTTTCAATAGATTTTTTTTTGCTGTCCTGATCCACAATTAACTTTTTCCTTTTTCGTTGAAAATTTCTTCAACGAAGTGAGTTGTACAATTACCCCTTCTAAATTTAATAGAATCAAGGATCTTTTTATGGAACGGGATAGTTGTTTTAATGCCTCCTATCCTGAATTCATCCAGGGCTCTGTATAAAATCCTTATTACATCCATTCTTTTACTCGAATAAACAATGAGTTTAGCTATCATTGAGTCATAATAAGGAGGTATCTTGTAGCCGGAATAAACACAACTGTCAATCCTTACCCCCGGCCCTCCCGGAAGGAAAAGAGAAGAAATCGTGCCCGGGGTAGGGCAGAATTTATTGTCAGGGTCTTCGGCATTTATTCTGCACTCAATCGCGTGCCCCTCTATTTTAATATCCTTTTGCTTCATTCCAAGCTGTTTTCCTGAAGCGATTTTTATCTGCTCTTTTACGATATCAATTCCGGTTACCATTTCTGTAACAGGATGTTCTACCTGAATTCTTGTATTCATTTCCATGAAATAAAACTTTTTATTTTTATCTACAAGGAATTCAACCGTTCCGGCGCTTTCGTATTTGACAGCTTTCGCTATTTTTATAGCCGCCTGACCCAGCCTCTTTCTTAAATCAGAATCGACAAATGGCGATGGGGATTCTTCAAGAAGTTTCTGGTGGCGCCTCTGGATCGAACAGTCCCTTTCACCAAGATGGACAATGTTGCCGTGTGAATCGGCAAGCAGCTGAATTTCGATATGGCGGGGTTCTACAATAAGCTTTTCAAGATAAACATCACTGTTCTGAAAAGCGGCTTCAGCTTCAGACTTTGCGGTTAAAAAGGCATTTACAAGGCTTATGTCGTTATGGGCAGTTCTCATTCCCCTTCCACCACCACCGGCAGAAGCTTTTATGATAACAGGATATCCGATTTTCTTTGCTATTTTAAGCGCTTCTTCCCTGTTGTCAACAACTCCCTCACTGCCGGGAATAACCGGCACACCTGCCTTTTTTGCAAGTTTTTTTGCCTTGGACTTGTTGCCCATATCCCTTATCTGTTTGGCTGTAGGGCCAATAAATTTGATATTGCAGCTTTCACATATTTCCGCGAAATGATCGTTTTCCGCTAGAAAACCGTAACCGGGGTGTATTGCATCTACATCACTTATTTCGGCCGCGCTTATAATCGCGGGGATTTTAAGGTAACTTTCCGCGCTTGTACGTTCACCTATGCAAAATGCTTCATCCGCAAGCTTGACATGCATGGAATCTTTGTCTGCCTTTGAATATACGGCACAAACTCTGATTCCCAATTCTTTGCAGGCTCTTATTATCCTGAGGGCGATTTCGCCCCGGTTTGCTATGAGAACTTTTTCTATCATGTCTAAACTCGCATTTCGTATATAGTTGAGTATATATAAAGCAAATTACAAATAACATCTATCGACTTAACGGGGAGCAGTATAACAATTACCTATTCTAAATTATACAATTCTAAACAACGGTTGTCCAAATTCAACAGGTTCTCCACTTTCAACCAGTATTTCGGCTATCTTTCCCGGAAAGTCGGATTCGATTTCGTTCATAACTTTCATTGCTTCAATAATACAGACGATATCACCTTTTTTTACGGCTTGGCCTTTTTCCACAAAAGGAGGCGCTTCAGGAGAAGGCGCTCTGTAAAATGTTCCTACCATAGGTGAATTGATAATTCTGCCATTTTGAGGTGCTGTTTCTTTTTTTTCCTGCGGGGGGGGTACTGTA
>CBDURG010000066.1:0-11290 GCA_965369805.1 uncultured bacterium | reverse complement strand
CCTTTGGCGCCCCATTTCTTATCGGTATGTCTTTTCGTGCAAGGCCTCCGGAGAATATTAACGTCTTAATTATGCAAGCCTCGCGTCCGGTTGAATTGTGTTCAAATGAAATCTGCGCGGTTAAAGCGCAAAATGGTTTACTTGCTTTTACTATCAGGGCCGGATCTAAATTCAAAGCCGGTATCTACAAAGATGATATTCTGATAAACAATAAAAGATATAAAGGGGATTACCTTACAATAACTTCTTCCGGTTTAATAGATGTGGGGGGACGCAAATTAAAAGGCATTATCAGAATTAGAAAAACAGTGAAAGACAATAAAACCTGTCTGCTTGTGATAAACCGCCTTGATATCGAAGATTATATTAAAGGGGTTGTTCCTAATGAGGTGTATCCTACATGGAACATTCAAGCACTCAAAGCTCAGGCCGTCGCGTCGCGTTCCTACGCGTTTTACCACGTTATAAACAATGAGGGAACTCCTTATGATTTAAGTTCTGTGTCACAGAATTACGCGGGTGCCGGAACTGAAAGTCCCAGGACTAATTCCGCGGTTAACGCGACCAGGGGGGAGATTTTGATTTATAAAGGCAAACCTCTCTGTTCGTTTTTTTCGACTGTCTGCGGGGGGTATACGGAGGCCCCTAAAAATGTCTGGGTCAAATTTAAGGATAATTTCCCGAAGGGGGTTAAATGCCGCCACTGCGGAAATGCTCCTGATTATGAATGGCAGGCCGTGCTGTCTTTATCTGAGATAGAATCAAAACTGCGTTCCGCGGGTTTTAAGCTGGGAACTTTAAAGCATATTCGCCCATCCCAAAGGAGTAAATACGGTAAAAGAATAACAGAACTTACGATTGTGCATAATTACGGCAGCCTTAATGTAAAAATAAATGATTTTAGAATGGCTTTGGATTCAAAAAAGGTTAAAAGTGGTTTGTTTAAGTTGAAAAAGAGGGGTAAAAACGTTCATTTTGGAGGGAAAGGCCACGGCCATGGTGTTGGCATGTGTCAATATGGGGCTTTGGCATTAGCGGAAAAGGGCTATAACTATAAAAAAATATTAAAATATTACTATCCCGGAGCAAAGATTGAGAAGAGCAGAAGATAAAAAAGCAGTATTTAGTATATAGTATAGTATGTAGTATTTTGCCAGAATTTTAAAAAGAAAGCAGACATGAAAACTTTTGACTTTAATTACAGCCTTCCTGAGAGGCTGATCGCGCAGAAACCGGCCTCACCCCGTTCTTCATCGAAACTCATGGTTATGGAAAAAGGCAGGGTGAAGGAAATACTTTCTTTCAAAAACATTGGAAAAATTTTTAAAGAGGGGGATTTGCTGGTACTGAATAATACAGAGGTTTTGCCCTGTAAAATAATCGCGTCTAAATATCCTTCTGGGGCCAGGATTAAACTCCTTCTGGTAAAAGAATTATCCGGCGGGTTCTGGCAGGCAATGGCCCGGCCTCTTAAGAGGTTAAAGAAGGGGACAATCCTCAGTGTCAGTGACTCAGCTGCGATACAGGTTGAAGAAATCAAAGATGGTTTTGTAGTGCTGTCTTTTCCTGATGTTTCTCCTGAATTAATAATGAAGCGTTACGGCCTTATGCCTCTTCCTCCGTATATAAACAGGAAGAAATCTAATAAAGATGATGCAGACAAAGGGGATTATCAGACTGTTTTTGCAAAAGTTAAAGGGGCTGTCGCGGCTCCTACGGCAGGCTTGCATTTTACGCAAGGCCTTTTGAAAGAACTGGCTGAAAAAGGTGTTGATTTTGCTGAAATAACTTTACATGTAGGACTTGGAACTTTTTTGCCTGTTGAGAAAGATGAAATAGAAAAGCACAGGATGCACTCGGAAACTTTTTTTATATCGGAAGAGGCCGCGGAAAAAGTTAACAGGGCTCTTAAAGAGAATAGGCGTATAATTCCCGTCGGTACGACAGTTGTTCGGGCTCTGGAAGCGTCTTGTTCCGGCGGTAAAGTACAAGCCGGAGGCGCTGAAACAGATATTTTTATTTATCCGGGTTACAGTTTTAAGATAGTAAAAAACATGATAACCAATTTTCACCTTCCATGTTCCACGCTTCTGATGCTTGTATGCGCCCTTGCCGGAAGAGAAAACATTATGAAAGCCTATAATAAGGCCATTGACGAAAATATGCGCTTTTATTCTTACGGCGACGCGATGTTTGTTGTTGAATGAAGATTTTCAAGAAAATTGGGATTGTTCCAGGCGCAAGAAAAAAGGGACACCCGCTCGCTGCGCTCGCTTGGGACTTTCCCCATTTTCTCAGAAAAAATCGGCTGTATCCTCAGTTATCATAGATCCTGAAACAAGTTCAGGATGACGATAGAAAAGAATAAGGAAGTAAGATATTCTTATTTTACTACTTGACGATGACCTTACTACGGTGTATATTATATCAGGAGGTGATGGTTATGACAGTCATAATGACGGCAAAACATCAAATAACAATACCCAAAAAGATAGCAGATGTATTAGGATTAAATAAGGGAACGATGTTTAATATTGAGCTGAAAAAGAATAGGATTGAACTAATTCCTCTGGAACTGCAGGAGAAGATTTTTACCGATGCTGAGTATAAGAAACTGGATCTGCTCGTTTCGGAACAAAAAGGGAAAGAAAAGAAAGTTACCAAAAAATACATTCAATCTCTAAAGTGACAAAGGGGGAAATATTTAGTGCCCTTATTCCTTTATTATTTTCCATCATTCGGCAGGAGTTGTAAGTCTCTTGATAAAGCACAGAATAAGATAGTCGGGCTGATCTTGAAAGCGTTAGTAGTTTATTATTCTACCGGCTGCAATATTGAAGAGGCAAAGAAAATTGCTCCGAGGTTTTTTTATAAGCAGTTAAGAAGGCCTTATTATGAAGCCGGCATAGAGAGGAATATTCGTGTAGTAATAAGAAGGGAAGGAGAGAAGTGTATTGCCATTCTTGCAGGTAGCCATGACCAGATTAAAAATTTTTTGGCTGCTCAATAGGTTTTCTTAAACCTTATATAGAGAATTTTTGCCAAACATGTCTTTTTTAAAAGATTTAAATGGCCGGATACTTATTTTACATATCTTATATCGTCTAAATAAATGACAGCGCCGTTAGGATTGTTTATCTCTGTCATTGTAAGGCAGAACCCGCCGCTGATATAGCTTAAGTCGGCACCGGATAGATCTATGGTATATTTTTTCCATTCTTTTGTTAATGTAACCGGCCCCGTTGCTCCTGTGTGAGTATCCGGAAAATCTCCTTCAATTCCGCCCATTTTGAATTCTACAATGCTGCCGTCTTTTTCACCGCGTGCCCAGATTTCGAGTGTTTGTGCCCCTGTTAAATTGTATCCGCCTCTTGAATTTCCCCAGTTATTTACAGGATTCTGCCAGTAGATTCCTATCCATCCCTGGCCATTGGTGCTTTCGCCTGTATAAACAATTTGGATACAGAATTTTTCGGAATGAGTATTTTCCTTGCAATTTTGATTAAGTGTTATTGCCCCGATATCTCCCATCCAGCCGGAAGGGACATAGTGATTGTCCTGAGCATTATAATTGGTATAAACATTGAAAGGGAGATCAATACCAAAAGCAATACTGCTGGTAAATAGAACAAGCGATATGTAAATAAAGTTTTTCAACATTTACTGTCCTCCTTGTATTTTTCAGGTATTTTGCATAAATTTGAGAGAAAGGTAAAGCTGTTTCTTTGATTTTTGTTGCATTTTTAAATGCTGAAATGCTAACATGACCACTCGATTTTCAGATTAATATGTTAAAAAAACGGGAGATGATTATGGCTGTAATTCATGTTGTAGAGAATGACTTTGAAGAAAAGGTGCTGAAGAATTCTAAGCCTGTCGTGGTTGATTTTTCTGCCGAGTGGTGTATGCCATGTAAAATGATGGCCCCTGTATTTGAGGAATTGTCGGGAGAAGTGCGGGAAGTTGTCTTTGTTAAGGCGGATGTTGATGACTGCCGCGCGGCGGCGGCAATGTATAATGTTATGAGTGTTCCCACACTGATTCTTTTTAAAGCAGGAGAAATTAAGAATCAAACTTCAGGAGTGATGCAGAAACCAAAACTTAAACAATGGATAGAAGAAACGATTAAAAAAGAGGAATAAATATAAAAATGAGCGATATTATAAAACTGTTTGGTAAAAATTATAAAAAGTTTCAGCTTAAAAACCAGGAAAAGCCTGAACTTTTCAGGGAGTATTTTCCTTATTCAGATGTTCCTAAGATTTTGTTTGATAAAAAAGCGGCAAAACTGAACATACCTGAGAAAATATATATTAGTGATACCACATTCAGGGACGGCCAGCAGGCAAGGCCTCCTTATACGGTAAAACAAATTATAGATATTTTTACTCTTTTAAGCCGTCTTAGCGGGCCAAACGGCATTATCCGGACTTCAGAGTTTTTTCTCTACAGCAGTAAAGACAGAGAAGCTGTTGAAAAATTGCAGGAAAAAGGCTTAAAATATCCCGAGATTACCGGCTGGATAAGGGCGGTAAAAAAAGATTTTCAGCTGGTAAAGGAAATGGGGCTTAAAGAGACAGGTATTTTGACTTCAGCCTCTGATTATCATATATACCTTAAGTTGAAGCTTGATAAGAAAAAGGCTTTTGAGAAATATATTGATATTGTTGAAACAGCGCTTTCGGATGGTATACGTGTCAGATGTCACTTTGAAGATATTACCAGAGCCGATATCTATGGTTTTGCGCTTCCTTTCGCGCAGAAGTTGATGCAAATGAGCCAGGAAGCGGATATACCCGTTAAGATTCGCTTGTGCGATACGATGGGTTACGGGCTTCCTTATCCTGAGGCTGCTTTGCCCAGGGGTGTTCCAAAACTTGTGGAAGTATTCCATAAAGAAGCCGGTGTGCCGAGCGGCCTTCTTGAATGGCATGGACATAATGATTTTCACAAGGTTCTTGTAAATTCTGTAGCGGCATGGCTCTATGGGTGCGGTTATTTAAACGGAAGCCTGCTTGGTTTCGGTGAGAGGACAGGTAATTGTCCCGTTGAAGGAGCTGTTATTGAATATATGCAGCTGAAAGGGGCCACGGACGGAATGGATACAACGACTATAACGGAGATAGGTGATTATTTTAGAGATGAAATAAATGCCGGTGTTCCTTCAAACTATCCGTTTGTGGGCAAAACTTTTAATACAACAAGCGCGGGAATCCATGCTGACGGTGTTTCGAAAAACGAAGAGATCTATAATATTTTTGATACCGCGAAAATACTTAACAGGCCGATTGAGATTGTTATTACGGATAAATCGGGAGTTGCCGGAATTGTGCACTGGTTTAATACCTATCTGCGCCTGAATGAAAATATGAACGTGGATAAAAGGCATCCCGGTGTGAAGAGAATATTTGAGAGTATAATGAAAGAGTATGAGAAGGGAAGAATTACTTCAATTTCGCCTGAAGAAATGATTGTAAAAGGCAAAAAGTATCTTTCAGGTTACTTTAAATCTGATTTTGATGATTTGAAGCTCAGGGCTGAAGAACTGGCTTTGCACCTGGTAGAGGATTATGCCGGCAGGAAAGAAATTCAGAGTATGAATGTGACTGAAATCGAATCTATGCTTGAAAAGGTTGTGGAGGAAGATCCTTTTATCCAGTTTGCTTATGTTGTTGATAGCAATGGAAAGAAATTCACTAAAAATATATCTGATATAGCGGATAGAAATAAATATGAAACGCTTTTGTGTGAGAAGGATTATTCCGGAAGGCAGTGGTTTGTTGAGCCGATGAAGAACGGTAAACCCTGTGTAACAGATTTCTATACCTCAAGGATAACCGGCAGGCTTTGCATAACAGTATCGGCCCCTATCGTGGATGAGTCAGACAAAATAATCGGTATCCTTGGCATGGATATGAAATTTGGAGATCTTGTTAAATACGAAGAAACCGTGGAATAATAATATGGGAAAAACAATATCCGAAAAAATTATTAGTGAACACTGCGGTAAAGATGTCTGTCCCGGGGAAATTATTGTTGTGCCGGTAGATGTCTGCCTTACCCAGGATGGGACAGGCCCGCTCGCGGTAACACAGCTCAAAAAAATGGATCTTGTTAAAGCTGCCAATCCTGATAAGACGATTCTATTTATTGACCATGCTGCTCCGAGCCCGAGAAAAGAACTTTCAAATGATCATAACCTCTTAAGAGAGTTTTCTGAATCTACCGGTGTTGCTCTTTCTGATATCGGAGAGGGCGTGTGCCATCAGTTAATAAACGAAAAACTGGTGAAGCCCGGAGATATCCTTATCGGTGCTGACTCTCATACATGTACAGGAGGAGCGCTATGCGCGTTTTCAACGGGGATGGGTTCTACAGATGTTGCGGTAGGTATAGCTCTTGGAAAAACCTGGCTCAGGGTTCCGGAAACCTTTGAAATTATATGTGAAGGTGATTTTAAAAAAGGAGTGTGTTCAAAGGATCTCATACTTTACTTCATAGGTGTTATTGGTGCTGATGGAGCCACTTATAAAGCTCTGGAATTTACAGGTTCAACTATAAAAAACCTTGATATGAGTGACCGATTCACCATTTCTAATATGGCTGTTGAAGCCGGCGCCAAGGTTGGTTTGATTGCTTCTGATGATATTACAAAAAGGTATCTTAAATCAATCGGAAGAGAAAAGGATTTTAAAGAAATTAAAGCGGGTTCAGATGCCGTATATGAAAAGGAGTTCAGGGTAAATGTTAGTGATCTTGACCCAATGGTATCATTGCCGCATACAGTAGATAATACTAAAAAGATTGGTGAGATTGAAGATACCGTGATTCATCAGGTGCATATAGGCACTTGTACAAACGGCCGGCTGAAAGATCTGGAAATCGCGGCAAAAATTTTAAAAGGTAAAAGAACGAATAAAAAGACAAGGCTTTTAGTAACACCCGCGTCAAGGTCAATTTATCTTGAGGCAATTAAGAAAGGGGTTGTTACAACTCTTGTGGAAGCAGGGGCGGTAATTAATCCTCCCGGCTGCGGCCCTTGCGTGGGTGTTCATCAGGGAATACTTGGGGATGGAGAAAATTGTCTATCATCCCAGAACAGGAACTTCCGCGGGCGCATGGGAAATGTTCAAGGGAATATCTTTCTTGCTTCACCCTATACATGTGCCGCGACCGCGATAACCGGTAAAATCACTGATCCGAGAGAATTTTTATAAAAAAGGTGTGTAAATGAAACTAAAAGGTAAAGCCTGGATTTTTGGAGATGATATAAGCACAGACCACATTGCTCCTGGGCGGTTATTTCATTTGAGGTCTGATTTGCCCCAACTCGCGAAACATGTTCTTGAAGATGCCCGTCCGGAATTTGCCTTATCTATGGAACGAGGGGACTTTGTTGTAGGTGGAAATAATTTTGGGCTTGGTTCTTCTCGGGAACATGCTCCGGCAATTATAGAAATGTCTGGGGTTGGCGCGGTTCTGGCAAAATCATTTGCCAGAATATTTTTCAGGAATGCTATTAATGTCGGCCTTCCTGTAATAATGTGCGATACAGATAAAATTAAAGAAGGGGACAAACTTGAAGTTAATCTTTCAACCGGCATTGTGAAAAACATTACATCTAACCTGGAGCTTAAATTTCCGCCTTTGCCTGATGCTATGAGAAAAATACTTGAGGACGGCGGGCTTGTTAAGCATATAAAAAAATACGGAGACCTCAAAATCTGAGTGAAAAATATGAAAAAAATTACAATTAAAAACAATAAGATTAATGTTCCTGATAACCCGGTAATTCCGTTTATTGAAGGGGATGGAACAGGCCCTGACATATGGAAAGCGGCGAGTTTTGTAATAGACAGCGCGGTTAAAAAAGTATCCGGCGGCTCGAAAAAAATTGAGTGGAAAGAAATATATGCCGGAGAAAAAGCATATAACAAAGTTGGAAACTGGCTGCCTGAAGACACGTTAAAGGCGATTAAAGAATATACTGTCGCGATTAAAGGGCCGCTTACAACTCCTGTAGGAGGGGGGATAAGGAGCCTTAACGTAACCCTTCGGCAAAAGCTTGATCTTTACGCGTGTGTAAGGCCTGTTAAGCATTACGCGGGTGTGCCGAGCCCGGTAAAAGAACCTGAAAAGGTTGATATGATAATCTTCAGGGAAAATACCGAAGATGTTTATGCCGGTATTGAATGGCAGGAAGGCAGTGAAGAAGCAAAAAAGATAATCGAGTACTTGAAAAGCGAATTCAGTGTTGATATACGCGAAGATTCCGGTATAGGAATAAAACCTATCAGCGAGTTTTGTTCAAAGAGGCTTATCAGAAGGGCTATAAGGCACGCGCTGGATAACGGCCGTCCCAATGTAACTATGGTTCATAAGGGCAATATTCAGAAATATACTGAAGGGGCATTCAGGCAGTGGGGTTATGAACTTGCGGAGGAAGAATTTAAAGACACTGTTATATCCGAGGATGAGCTCTGGGAAAAATATAACGGCAAGTGTCCTGAAGGAAAAGTGATTTTAAAAGACAGGATAGCTGACATTATGTTTCAGCTCGCGCTTTTAAGGCCGGATGAATTCAGTGTTCTTGCTACCCCTAACCTTAACGGTGATTATATTTCAGATGCTATTGCGGCTCAGGTTGGCGGTATAGGAATGGCTCCCGGCGCGAATATTGGTGATTTTGCCGCGCTGTTTGAAGCTACACACGGAACAGCCCCGAAGTATGCCAATAAAGATAAGGTTAATCCCGGGTCACTGCTTCTTTCCGGGTGTATGATGCTTGAATACCTCGGCTGGAATGAAATATCTCAGGCGATAAAAAATGCTCTTGAGAAAACAATTTCATCAGGTTTTGTTACTTATGATCTTGCAAGATTGTTAGAAAACGCGACCGAACTTAAGACTTCGCGGTTTGCCGAAAAGGTGGTTGAGAATATCTAATCGTTATGTCAGCATGACGGAGAAAATGAAAAAAATAGAAGTAAGCAATATTAGTAAAAAGATTTCCGAAGCTTTTATAGATATAAATTATAATCTTTCTTCTGATGTGGTTTCCGCGCTGAAAAAATCATTAAAAAAAGAAACCTCGTCACTTGGCAGATTTACACTAAGAAACATTCTTCTGAACGCGGAACTTGCCGGAAAGATACAGGTTCCTTTATGCCAGGATTGCGGCCTTGCCGTGGTTTATGTTGAGACGGGAGAAGATGTCGCTTTAGATGGTTCACTTGTAAAAGCCATTAATGACGGTGTTAAAGAAGCCTATAAAAAAGGCTATTTAAGAAAATCAGTCTGTGATCCTGTTACCAGAAACAATACAAATACTAACTTGCCTCCTTTAATACATGTTAAATATGTAAAGGGTAAATCAATCCGGCTGTATTTGATGAGTAAAGGCGGGGGAAGTGAGAATAAAAGCCGGCTTAAGATGTTAAATCCATCGGATGGTATTGATGGCATAGAGGATTTTATCTGTGAAACAGTTGCTCTGGCGGGAGCAAGCGCGTGTCCTCCTTTTATTCTTGGTGTTGGAATAGGAGGCTCTTTTGATAAAGTACCGGCTCTCGCGAAAAAGGCTCTTTTCAGGCGTGTTGGATCAAAGAATAAGAAAGCAAGCCTGCAAAAGCTGGAAAGCCGTATTTTAAACAAGGTTAATTCTTTGGGAATCGGCCCCGGAGGTTTCGGCGGAAAAACAACAGCGCTTGCGGTTCACATTGAGATGAAAGAGTGCCACATTGCCAGTCTTCCTGTCGCCGTAAATATCAATTGCCACTCATCAAGATATAAGTGTCTTGAATTATGAATAAAAAAGTTTTTAACATAAAAACTCCTCTCACAGAAAACGTAATTAAAAAATTACGTTCAGGCGATATTGTATATCTTTCCGGTACTATCTATACCGCAAGAGACCAGGCTCACAGAATTATTATGGAAATGATTGAAAAGAAAAAGAAACTGCCTTTTGAAATGAAAGGGCAGATCATATATTACTGCGGGCCGACTTCTGCCAGGGTTAAAGGGCATGCCGGTTCATGCGGGCCTACGACCAGTTCAAGAATGGATAAATATACATGTAAGCTTTTAAGCCTCGGGCTTAAAGGAATGATAGGCAAGGGGGAAAGGTCTTCTGTAATCGTTGATGCTATAAAGAAAAAGCGGGCTGTTTATTTTGCCGCTCCGGCAGGATTGGGAGCTCTGGTTAGTAAGCACATTATTAAAAGTGAATGTATTGCTTTTAAGAAGCTTGGCCCGGAAGCAATTTACAAGTTTGAAATTAAAGAGATGCCTCTTATCGTAGTAAACGATGTGAAGGGCAATGATGTGTATAAAAGGAAAAGAAAATGTATAAAATAGTTTCAAAAAAACAGCTTTCTGAAGATGTTTACAGGTTGGATCTGAAAGCTCCGAAAATTGCTTCCAAAAGGAAGCCCGGCCAGTTCGTAATCTTGAGGCTCAATGAGGTTAGCGAAAGAATCCCCCTCACAATTGTCGATTCAGACAGTGATAAAGGGATAATAACAATTATTGTTCAGGCTGTAGGAGAAACTACCAGAAAGATAGTCTCTAAAAATACCGGGGAAGAAATACTTGATGTCGCGGGCCCTCTGGGCAGCCCCACTGTAATAGAAAAAAAAGGAACTATTGTAGTTGTAGGCGGCGGTGTCGGAACAGCTGTAGCTTATCCCGTCGCGAAGGCCTTTAAGGAAGCGGGGAATAATGTCATCTCTATTATCGGAGCGAGGAATAAAGAACTTATTATTCTTGAAGATGAAATGAAAACAATAAGCGATAAGGTTTATATAACGACTGATGACGGAAGTTATGGCGCAAAAGGTTTTGTGACAGACGCTCTTAAAAATATTATCGCGGATAAGAATACAATTGCTGAGGTTCTGGCGGTTGGCCCTGTTCCAATGATGAAAGCTGTATGCGAAGTTACGAAAAAGTTTAATATAAAAACTATGGTAAGTTTAAATCCTATTATGGTTGATGGTACGGGAATGTGCGGAGCGTGCCGTGTAACCGTGGGAGGTAAAACCAAATTTACCTGTGTGGACGGGCCTGAGTTTGACGGACATAAAGTGGATTTTAACGAGCTGTCGAGAAGGCTCAAAAGCTATACGAAAATGGAAGAAACCCATAAAATTGGGGAAAAAGGCTGTAACCTTGCAGGTAAAAATGAATAATAAAATTCCAAGACAAAAAATGTCCGAACAGAAGCCTCAGGAAAGGATTAGAAACTTCCAAGAGGTTCCGTTTGGCTACACCGAAGAACAGGCTGTAA
>CBDURG010000065.1:0-11379 GCA_965369805.1 uncultured bacterium | reverse complement strand
TATCTGAAACCGGTTGTTTTACAGGTGTTTTCTTTGCAACTTTCTCAACCTTCTTTTCTTCTTTTGTTTTATCTGAAACCGGTTGTTTTACGGGTGTTTTCTTTGTAACTTTGGCTAGAATATTTTTAACAACAGCTATGGCATCAGCGCTTACGGAAGACATGTGCCCTTTAACAGCAATACCATTGTCCTTTAATATCTCTATAACTTTTTTACTTGTTACTGACAATTCTTTTGCTAATTCGTGAACTCTCAAGTCTTATCCTCTTTTATTTTTTTTACGGCTTCTACTATTGCCGCGGCACTCTCACCGTCAATACCCGCTATCTTCGTTAAATCTTCAATGGTAGCAAGGGCAAGCCCCTCAATATCAGTATACCCTGCTTCAACGAGACACCGGGCAATCTTTTCATCGATATCTTCAATCTTGGCCAGTTGGTGCCAGGCATTCTCAATTTTACCAAGTACATTTATTTCGGACGCTTTTTTGATGTCAATCCTGCATCCCACAAGTTTCGCCGCCAGCCGGGCATTCTGACCTTTCTTCCCTATAGACAGAGAAAGCTGGTCGTCATCCACCCCCACCGTTACCATCTTGCCGTTTTCAGAAACCTCTACAGTCTTTAATCTCGCGGGATTGAGAGCCTCGGATACATAGGCCGCAATATCTTCACACCATCTTACAATATCTATCTTTTCGTTTCCCAGTTCAGCCACAATATTTTTTACGCGCGAACCCCTTAACCCCACGCAGGCACCGACACAGTCAATTTTTTCATCCAAAGAAGAAACAGCTATCTTGGTTCTGTATCCGGGTTCCCGGGCTATTCCTTTAACCTCCACGCTGCCTTCGATAATTTCTGGAACTTCCAGTTCAAATAATTTTATGACAAAACTGGGATGCGCCCGCGAAAGCAAAATCTCAGGGCCTTTTGAACCAAGCTTGACATCATATATATAAGCCCTTATCCTGTTTCCGACATTATAAAATTCCCCCGGACACTGCTCTTTGTAAGGCAAAATAGCTTCCGCGTTTGACAGGTCAACTATAATATTTCCTTTTTCAAACCTGCGGACAGCTCCGAGAACAATATCTCCAATTTTGTCTTTGTACTCATTATAAACATTCTCCCTCTCAGCTTCCTTCAGCTTCTGAACAATAACCTGTTTAGCTGTCTGCGCCGCTATCCTGCCAAAACCTTTTTGTTTGATTTCTCTTCTTATTTCCTCTCCCACTTTGGTTTTTGGATCAATCTTTTTGGCATCACGCAGTAAAATTTCATTGTCAGTGTCTTCAACCTTTTTTACAACTTTAAGCGTGGTATAAGCCTTGATTTCACCTGTTTCCCGGTCAATTTTTATCTCAATAGATTTTTCAGAAAGCATACTTTTTCTGGCCGCGGACAGCAAAGAACTTTCAACGGCAGAGATTAATATTTCTCTGTCAATCCCCTTTTCTCTCTCCAAGTAATTCAGGATAGATAATAACTCACCGCTCATACAATTTATCTCCTGTTTTAATACCAATAAAAAAAGCGGGCGCTTATTCCCACTCTTCTTCAAACATTGTAAATTTATACGTCCACGGGAGTATATTTTACCTGATACTGAATGTCAAGAAAAAACCAGAAACTGCATGAGACAGGACAAACAAAAATTTAAAATAACGGGTAGATTTTGGACTGAATATAATTTATAACATTATCCCGGGAAGTAAAATCCCCGCTTCCCGATCTTCTTTCCTGTATTTCAATCTTGTTATCCTTGAGATTTTTCTCGCTGACTACAACTTTATAAGGGATACCTATCAGATCCGCATCCTTAAACTTAAATCCCGCTCTCTGATTCCTGTCATCATAAAGAACTTCAATGCTTTTTTCTTTAAGCTCCTCGTACAGTTTTTCGCAGACAGCGACAGTTTCCTTGTCCTTCATATTAACACCGATTAAAATAACCTGATACGGCGCTATTCCCATGGGCCATATAATTCCGTTTTCGTCATTGTTCTGTTCGATAGCCGCCGCTATTGTCCTTGTTATTCCTATTCCGTAACAGCCCATAACAAAGGGTTTTGCTTTCCCGTCTTCTCCCGTGTAATTAGCATCCATGGACTTGCTGTACTTAGTGCCCAGTTTAAATATCTGGCCTACTTCAATTCCTCTGAACTCTTCAAGCGGCTTCGAGCATTTTACGCACAGGTCACCGGCTTTAGCCATCGCGATATCGTAATATTTTTCAACATCAAAATCTTTGCCGGGCACTACATTAACATAATGCTTATCTTTCTTATTAGCACCCGTTACACCGCAACCCATATTTTTAATAGTTAAATCTACGATAACTCTTACTTTTTGTTTAAGCCCGACAGGCCCGGCAAACCCAACTTCACAACCCGATATATCCGTTGTTGTCTTATCATCGGCCAGCTCAACAAGTTCATCTTTTAAAACCTTTTTAAGTTTGCTAATGTTAATTTCCCTGTCACCCCTCACGAGAACAACCACCGGTTCTTTTGACGTTTTGTAAACAAGGGTTTTTATAAGGTTAAAAGGCTTCACATTCAAAAAGGCAGACACATCTTCAACGCTCTTTTTCCCGGGAGTCTCTTTTTCACAAAGCTCACCCGATAAATTTTCTTCCACGGATAGTATCTTGCTTTTAGCCGTATCATTAGTTGCCGCGTAACCGCAAGTGTCATCAGGACAACTTAAAACCAGAGACTCACCCGAAGAGGCAAGAACCATAAACTCATGAGTTTCATCGCCTCCGATAGCGCCGGAATCCGCTAGAACCGCCCTGAACTTGAGCCCGCAGCGCTTAAATATATCCGAATAAACTTCAAACATAAGGTTATAGTATTTATCAAGACACTTTTTAGACGGGTGAAAGCTGTAAGCATCTTTCATCGTAAATTCTCTTCCCCTCATAACGCCAAACCGGGGGCGGATTTCGTCTCTGAACTTCGTTTGAATTTGATAAAAACATGTTGGAAGCTGTTTATATGACCTTAATTCTCTTCTTGCAATATCGGTTATAACCTCTTCATGAGTAGGGCCTAACGCAAAATGTTTTTCGTTGCGGTCTTCAACGCGCATAAGCTCCTTGCCATAAACATCCCACCTGCCGCTTTCTATCCAGAGTTCTGAAGGAGACAACACCGGCATCAGAAGCTCCTGAGCGCCCGCTTTGTCCATTTCTTCTCTTACTATTGTTTCAACCTTATTTATTACCTTAAGGCAAAGAGGCATGTAACTATATATACCCGAAGCCAGCTTTCTTATCATTCCGGCACGTATCATCAGCTTATGGCTGACAACCTCCGCTTCCGCGGGCGATTGCTTCAAAGTCGGTATCAGTGCTTTACTCCAGCGCATTTATTTCCTCCGTAAAGAAACAGTATATAGTATGTAGTATGTAGTAAATCGTATCTCGTTTAAAAATTTTCAATAATTTTTTTAAATTCGGAAAGTAATTTTTCTGATGGTACTTTCTTGACAATCTTACCTTTTTTAAAAATAATTCCAATGTTTTTTCCGCCGGCTATTCCGATGTCCGCTTCTTTCGCTTCTCCCGGGCCATTAACGGAACAACCCATCACAGCAATTGTTATCGGTTCTTTAATTCTACAAGTGAACTCTTCAATTTCGGACGCGAGCTTCTGTACGTCTATCTCAGCTCTTCCGCAGGTAGGACACGATACTATGTCGGGGCCAAATGTCCTTATCCCGGCAGACTGAAGTATCGCCTTTGCTACCCGAACTTCCTGAACAGGATCCGCTGAAAGGGAAACCCTTAAGGTATCTCCTATCCCTTCCAGAAGAAGAGCTCCTATTCCTACGGCGGACTTAATCGTTCCCGAGAAAAGAGGGCCGGATTCCGTAACGCCTATGTGAAAAGGATAGTCAATTCTTTTCGCGAGAAGACTGTATGCTTTATAAGTATCGGGAACACTTGTAGATTTGATGGATATTTTCATATCCTCAAAACCCGCGTCTTCTAAAATCTTTATGTTTCTCAAGGCACTTTCAACAAGAGCTTCGGCAACCGGATGAGAATACTTTTCCAGTAAATCTTTTTCCAGAGAACCGGAATTCACCCCAACCCTTATGGAAACTCCATTCTTCTTCGCGCAGTCCGCCACAGCTTTTATGTTTTCTATTGAACCTATATTTCCCGGATTAATCCTGAGACAATCAGCGCCGGCCTCGGCAGATTTTATGGCAAGGCGGTAATCAAAATGGATATCAGCAACAACCGGAATAGAACTACCGTCAACAATCTTTTTAAAAGGTTTTATGCAAGCCGAATCGCTAACCGCGACCCTTACAATCTCACAGCCTTCTTTTTCAAGTTCTCTTATCTGCTTTAATGTAGCTTCAACATTTTTTGTATCCGTTTTAGTCATGGACTGAATTGAAACCGGGGCATTACCCCCAACCTCAACACTGCCGACCTTAATCTTTCTTGTCTTTCTTCTTTCCATAAAATCTAAAAAATCCTCCAGCGCACATCATTAAACGTTACAAATAGCAGTAACGATATAATCAGAACAATTCCTACTTTCTGCCACGCGATAATATATTTTTCCTTTATCGGGCTTCCTTTTATCTTCTCAATAAGGAGCAAAAAACATGTCCGCCATCCAATATAGGCAAAGGCAAAATATTAAAAAAGGCAAGCGCCATGCTTAACAATCCAAGAAACCGCAAAAGGGAAGAAAAACCCTGGCTCGCGGCCATTGATGTCATTTTAAAAATTCCTACAGGGCCGGCCATCTGTTCAGTTCCAATTTTACCCTTAAAAAGAAGAACTATACCGCCCACAACCATTTTTAACGTAGAGGCAGATAATTCCAGCCCTTTTGAAATAGCTTTCGGCAAAGGATATTTTTCCAGTGTCATGGCGGTAGAATAGCTGATGCCTATAAGGCCTTTTCTGGAAACTTCTGAAACAACTCTTATTTCTCTGGTTTCATGTTTTATAAAACCGGTTTTTTCTTTTCTCAGAAGAACTATTTCGGCTTCATCCCCTTCAAAAGAATTTATTAGATTAACGGCATTTTCTTTTTCTGAAACTTCAAGTCCTCCAAAGGAAAGTATTTTATCTCCCGTTTTAAAAGCCTTATTCGCTTTTTTATCATCACCAACTATTATCACGTTATCCGGCCGAATCAATACACCATCAAGATTTCCCACTTCTTCAGGTATCATCCTAAGTGTTTTTTTCATGCCATTTCTTAAGACAACCAGCGATATTTCTTTTTCCCGGCTCTGTCCGATCATCTCGTAAACATCAAAATACTGCGCGTACTCATTATTAACTTTAAAAATTATATCTCCCGCATAAGCGCCGGCTTTTTCCGCGGGGGAACCTTCACCAACCTGATTTATCTCCACAAAATGAAAAGGGCCAATGCCTACTCCCCCCATCTCTTTACCCCCGGGTTTTTCAGGAACAGCTCTTAATAAAAGAAACTCCTTATCTCTTTCTATCCCAATTTCTATTTCTTCATTAACATGAGAAAGTATATTCCACCTTATATCATTAAAGGTTTCTGTTTTAACGCCGTTAACCGAAGATATTCTGTCTCCTACTTTAATCCCCGCCTTTTGGGCAGGAGAATCTTCTCTTACAAAACCGATAAAATTCTTCTCCACACCAAGGTCAACTTTATGCCCCACCATAAACAAAAGTATAAACACCAGCGCGCCGAATATTAAATTCATAAAAGGGCCCGCTACTATTACCGCCATTCTCTGCCATATCTTTTTACCACTAAACTTCCTGTCTTCGGGAACATCTATATCCTGTATATCCGGCTTCTGTGACTTATTATCCCTGTCTGCCGGAGAGGCAGGTTCATTCCCGGGAAGATCTTCCTGGCCGGCCATCTTTACATACCCTCCGAGGGGTATCATTCCGATACCAGATTCGGTTTCTTTTCTCTTTATCCTGAAAATCTTAGGGGGAAACCCGAGCATAAACTCAAAAACATATATATTCATAAGCTTGGCAACAACAAAATGTCCAAGTTCATGAACAAAGACCAGGATTCCAAGAAAAATTACAAATGTCAGAACTTGAGTTAAAATACCAATCAAAATTTCCATTAAAATACCTTTCTATTTATTAAATCTTCGGAATAGTTCACGGCCCATTTATCCGCTTTAAAAATATCATCAATACACTTTGCCTTTATATCTTTTCTCGCTTTGACGGCCCTGCTAACCACTTTAAATATATCCGGAAGTTTAATCCGGCCCTTCAGGTAAGAGTTCACCGCCACTTCATTTGACGAACTCATAACCGCCGGAAGAACTCCCCCTTTGTTCAAAACCTCATAGGCAAGCTTCAGCACCGGAAATTTCTTCATGTCCGGCTTTTCAAAAGTAAGTTTTCCTATACGCGTCAGATCAAGATCCCTGACATGATTAGAAACTCTCTCGGGATACGTAAGAGCGTATTGTATCGGAATCCTCATATCAGGAATACTCATCTGCGCGATTGTTGAATGGTCCACAAACTCTACAAAAGAGTGCACTATCGATTCAGGATGGATAACTACATCTATCATGTGGGAAGGAACATCAAAAAGCCATTTTGCCTCGATTACTTCAAGGGCTTTATTCATCAGTGTCGCCGAATCTATCGTCACCTTAGCTCCCATTTTCCACCGCGGATGCTTAAGAGCCTTTGAAGGAGTCATGTGTTTCATTCTCGAAATACCGGTTTTAAGAAACGGGCCTCCGGAAGCTGTAAGGGTAATCTTTCTTACTGTTTCTTTACTGTTGTCTGAAATACACTGGAATATCGCACTATGCTCACTGTCAACCGGCAGTATTTCCGTGCCTTTCTTTTTCGCGAGTTTCATCACAAACTCACCTGCCATCACCAGAGATTCCTTATTAGCCAACGCTACTCTCCGGCCTGTTTTAACTGCTTCAATCGTCGGGAGCAAACCCGCCGAACCTACCAGTGCTGACACAAAAATATCAACATCCTTTCCCGACGCAATCCCGCATAAACCTTCCACACCTGCCAGAACTTTCACAGATCGGGGAACCAGCTTCTTCAATTCACCAACCTTTGAGGCGTTGCCGATAACAGCAACACGGGGATTAAACTCTTTTATCTGAGCAGCAAGAAGCTTTACATTTGACCCCGCGCTTAAGGCTGTGATTTTAAACCTGCCGCGATTATTTCTAACCACATCAAGACAGTTTCTGCCGATTGAACCTGTAGACCCTAAAATGGAAATTTTTTTCTTTTTCATATAGTTATAATAATTAAATAATTAATAGACGCAGATTAACGCAGATTTTTTATGAATAATCATTGTTGCTAAAAACCCGTCGAATAATTTTCATATTTTCCCCAAAATTTATCAGTAACCCAACTTTTATTCCTGTAGCTTTTAAATAGTTTACCACTTGGACTTCGTGAGTTTTTGACAGTTTTGATACTGCCTTTAGTTCAATTATAACTTTATCCTCTATTAAAATATCAGCAAAATATTCCCCTACCAATTCCCCTTCAAAAGAAACATTCACCGCTGCTTGCTGGATTGCTTTAAGGCCGTTTTTCTTTAATTTAATCATCATAGCATTTTCATAAACTTTCTCTAAAAATCCACAGCCAAGTTTATTATAAACATCGTAGGCACAACTAATGATTTTTTCGGTTAATTTAGAATGAATATAATTTGATTTTGTGCCAATCATAATTTTATCTGTGTAAATCAGTGTCTATAAATATTCTCTTCTTCTTTATGACTATCTTATAATATATCTCACATAAAAATAAAATATCGGGGCACACAAAAGAGTGCTATCCAGAACATCCAGAACCCCTCCCATCCCGGGAAGAAGCCGATTGGAATCTTTTATCTCGGCATCTCTTTTAAGCAAAGATTCCGCGAGGTCACCGATTTCTGCCATAACACCTATTATAAACCCCAGAACCAGAACATCAATAAACCGGAAATTTACCGCATCAATAAAATAGTAAACTATCAACCCGCCCACGATTGAACCAATCACACCCGCGACAAGCCCTTCGACAGATTTGTTAGGGCTTACTGCCGATTTTAATTTGTGCCTGCCAAAAAGTGAACCCGCGAAAAACGCGAAAATATCGGAAAACTTTATCATAATTACCGCGGAACAAAGATACCATTTACCCTGTTCCATAGAAGGAAAAAACCTTAATAAAACCAGGAAGCTAAAAAGATACCCCATATAAAAAATACCAAGTATTGTCGTAGAAATACCGAATATCGCGTGGTTGGTGGTACCAACGAATAACTGTCTTACAAACGCGCCGGAAGCACACAGTAAAAATATCCACGGAAGAATAGCAAGAGAATTTTTTCCCGCAGCCGCAAAGACCGCGACCAGAGTGATAATAGCAATGTTACTGATTGTCCCGTACCATTTTGAGGCTTTGAGCCCTTTTTGCTGAACCAGATCATAGAATTCAACAGAGCCCCAGAAAACAAATACTAAAGCCCCCAGAGCAATAACCAAAGGCACATCAAAAACTATCAATGATAGAAGCAGTAACGTTAATACTGCCGAGCTAAAAAGTCTTTTATGGAGATCATTCATTCTTTTACAGCCTTTTTGCGGGTTTCTCCAAATCTTCTTTCTCTTTTTGAATATTCCCTGACAGCTTTCTTCAGTTCTTTTTTATCGAAGTCCGGCCACAGCACATCGGTAATATAAAATTCTGCATAAGACAATTGCCACAAAAGAAAATTGCTTATTCTCATCTCTCCGCTGGTTCTTATAAGCAGGTCGGGGTCAGGAATGTCACAGGTGTCCAAATGTTTTTCAAAAACGCTCTCATCAATAGAAGCAGGCTTAATTTTTCCTTTAACACATTCTTTCGCAATGGACCTTGCTGCTTTAACAATTTCGGCCCTTGATCCATAACTTAAAGCGAGTATAAAAGTAAGCCCTTTATTGTTCGCGGTCTTCTCAGTTACAGAATTTATTTCAGCGTAAACATCGGCCGGAAGTTTTTTTATATCCCCGATAGTCTTAAACCGGATATCATTCTTCATCATTGTTTTAAGTTCAGCCTTAAGAAATCTTTTAAGCAAAGCCATCAGCGCCCAGATTTCCGTCTTGGGCCGTTTCCAGTTCTCCGTTGAAAAAGCATAAAGCGTCAGGTATTTAACACCAATCTCCGAGCAGGATTCAACAATACCCCTTACCCCTTTCGCGCCTTCATAGTGCCCTTTTACCCTGGGAAGGCCCCGCTTCTTAGCCCACCGGCCGTTGCCGTCCATTATAATCGCTATATGCTCAGGAATAGTTATTTTGTCCATATATTCACCTGTTAATTGCCGGAAAATTATCAACGGAGATTATATTTTGTTAAACGAATAGTGTCAATACATTAAAGAAATCCTGATGATAAAGCTGAAAAAGTTATAACAGCAAATATAAGGATTAACGGAATAAAAATGTCTTTTAATGTGATTTTTTGATTACTAAAATATAGTAGTTTCCAATGGCGTTACTCCAGTTTCCTGGATTTTCAATGTTTTTGTCTGCTTGCTGAAGCTTTTAAACTCCTTGGAGGACACATCCGATTTTTCTGGCTGTGATTTAAAAAATACATCAGGGAACTAACCAGAAAAAAAGGGAACTTGTCGTCGAGAAGTTATTAAATGGTCGCTGTCCCTATTTTAAAAAGCAAGGACACTTCCTTTATCCTTATGGACAAGACCATTATCCATGTATTAATATATTATAGTGAATAATCAGCCGAGGAGAGTAACCATGAATGGAAATATTGTACAAAACGTTGAGAAAAAAGGGATGTCTACCGGCGCGAAATGGGGGCTGGGCTGTGGAATCGGATGCCTTACCGTCATCATAATTATTTCTATTGGGATTTTTATGACTGTCAGGTTTGTAAAGGGTAAGATTGATGAAACTGCTTCGGAACTAAAACAGCTTGGTTTTGAAAATATTGTAAAGGGGCAGGTATTAGAAATAACTGATAAGATTACTGAGCCTACTCTTTACATAGGGCAGGTAGTAAAAATAATGACCGATTGCGATACTGATCTGGCTGTTATAGCTCAGGTTTGTGAAATCCATGGAAAGGTTGACGGGAAGGTTTATTTTCGGGGGCAGACGCTAATAATTCAACCTTATTCTGAATTGAAAAACGGATTGGATATTATGGCACAGGCACTTCAAAAATATGGCAAAATTGAAGGGGAAATTACCGGAAAATACCAAATGAAAATAGAATAATTGGGGACACGTCCGACTCAAAATGGCACGGCGTATATTTTGATGCAGGAAAAGGGGCCAACTCCCTTTTATTTTACAATAGGAAAAAGGAGTTGACTCCTTTTCTTTAATAGCCGTATGTGAAACCGGAAATCATCTGCAGAGTAGGGGCAAGGGTGGATAATTAAGTGTTCTGTCCCCCGTACTAATTGGGGACACGTCCGATTTTTCTGCCTGTGATTAAAAAAATACACCAGGGGACTAACCAGAGAAAAGGGAATTTGTCGTCGAGAAAATAAAGATGTCTGTCCCCTTTATTTTCCTATTTTCCCCTAAACTGATATATATCTCCAAAACTTCGTACTCTAAGGTTATCATACCGTATATCCAATTCTACTCCCAATGCAGGAGTTTCGATATCCATCATCACTTTTGTAATTGGACCTATTTCGCCTTCTACTTTGACTACTCCTAAAGAGATATCATCAATATAATATGATATCTCAGAGGATTCTCTATTAAGTACCATCTTCATCGTATGAAAACCTTTTTTGGGGCTACCGAACGAATGCTTAACCGCCTTAGCCATTTCACCTTGCAAAAAAACAATCCCACGTTTGGTTTTTCTCTTCTGTACAAGTTTGGATTTAAGCTTTAACCAGCGCATTTGAATATAATAACATCCCGTACCATTTTTACCTTCGAAGTACATACATAAAGGACTCCAGCCAATTTTATTATCATCTGTTAGCCCCCAGAGAGCTACCAATTGATGACCACTGCTTTGGCTAATTTTGAAATCACCAGAAATCTCTATTGTTGTACATTTATCTCCAGTAACTGGTAACCAAATGCGGTTTTCAATCCATTCAGTATCTTGACTGATGCCTGTGAATCGGCCCGTATCATCTACAATAGACCAAATAAGACCAGGGTCTGTTTCCTCAAGTGTTATATTTCGTATCCCACCTTTATCAAAGTCAAACATGGCAATAGTATTCCATTCTTGCTTTTTCTTTAAATGATAGCATCCACTATTGAACATTAGTGAAACCAATCCTAAAACTATAATAAGAGATATACTAAAAAGTTGTGGAATGAGATTAAGTGACGTATCCTTTTAAGAGTA